>JAHDGN010000162.1 GCA_020627645.1 Akkermansiaceae bacterium | reverse complement strand
GGGATACGATCGGGCTACAAGTCTGGAGATTTGGGGATTACAGCGAATCGCTATTTGGGGGTCTTCAACAATGGTGAATTCGGTTTGTCGGGAACGTCTATTGAGCTTCATCTTGAACCTCTCTGGTGGTATCAAAAGGGGATTCTAGATCTCGGAGCTGATCAGTCTAACCACTTGGCTCCAGCCAATCTTGGACAGGCCAAGTGGATGGTATTTAATGCAATTCAGGTCATTAATGACCTGAGTCCTTGGCTTGCCGATCAAATTAAAAAAGATCTTGTGGGACCTGCTTCGTCTCACCCTTTTACGGAATGGCCTCCGGCCAAAAATCCTCAGGATCTCAGTCCTCTTTTGAATGGACAATTGAAAGCGATTTCTGCTCCGATCTACACACATCTTAACACTGCCGTTCCCGTTTGGTTGCAGACAGAAATGCAGAGACAGGGAACCCGACAGTCAGGGACTTATTTCCCGTGGGGGAGTGGTATTGGGGCGACGGCTCATCAATCGGCGGCCAACCTTGGACAGCTCAAAGCAGTGTTTTCTTTGAGATTAAATGCTCTTCTTGAAACCATGTCTTCTAGTGATGCGGGAGGTGACCCTGATCAAGATGGTCTCACCTCGTCCTTTGAAATTTTGAATGGTTTGAATCCGCTCAACCCAGATACTGATGGCGACGGAATGGAGGATGGATGGGAGACCTACTATGGTTTTCCTGCAAAAGATGGATCTCCCAAGTTAGCTTCCAGAAAAGGAAAAAATGATGACTTCGATGGTGATGGGGTCAAAAATGCCGACGAAGCTGCAACAGGAGGCATCCCCAACTGTCCAAATGATTGCCTCAAAGTAGGAATTCAAGCAGGTCAGCTCGAAGTGAAGTGGTTCGGTAAGAGTTTTGTGGAATATCAATGGCAGTATTCGACAGATTTACAGAATTGGACTTCAGTGCCAGGTCAAGTTTTAGGTCAGAATAAGGAAATCAAATTCCTTGTTGAAGATTACTTGAGTCCACTTCCTCAACGAGCCTTCTTTAGGATTTCAAGTGCGCCTGCTGATGTTGATAACGACGGTTTGCTTGATGAATGGGAAAACAATTATTTTGGCAACTTAGGTTCAACTCCGAGCCAAGATGCGGATCAAGATAGTCTCTCAAATCAGACTGAATTTACGATCGGCTCAAATCCAGTGGTAGGCCACGAGATCCACTCTCACTCAGGTTCAAGATTCAAATTATACACCCCTAACTAATTCTAAGGTTTTAGTCATTCAAAATTTCAAACGATGAAAAATATATTTTTCTTCTGCAGCTTTCTGAGCATCCTATCTATTTCGACGGTAAGCGCGGCGCCCATGCGGGCCGACGTCGGTTTCCATCTCTCGTTTTTTACTGATAATGGAGCGCCCGTCAATGGGGTGAGAGTCTTTCTCAACGATGAAGATATTTTTGGGGCTTTTGCGGTCAATATCAATGATGGACGGACGTTTTCTAGGCCTACCATCCCTGGTGTAAAAAACAGGCTTCGTATCGTCGCTCCAACCCAATTGGACTATGCTTTGACGATCAACAGCGAATCCCATGTTAGTAAAATTGACGGGAAGATTCGCAGTTCGCTTTGGTTAGAGAATCGTCAAGTTAGTGATACAACCTACGAACTTGTCATGGTTGATCAGGGGGTTGTGGACGGGCAGGCAGCGATGCCTCTTGGAGTGGCAACACCATTGCAGATCGAAGACCTGAGCTGGACCATGGGCTTGGGTCGTCTCCGCAGTGGAAATACGGCAGGCTATCTTCAATATCTTCAAGAGGATCTCGTCACCAATAGTTACAAGCGGTCGGCGTTGGCTTTGCAGATCCCAGAATCCAACGACGGTGAGCTTGTCGTGCACTACACCGACAACAATTCAGATGGCGTTAGAGAATCAGTCCGCCAGATTAAGACTCCCCAAGGCTTAGTTGATATTACTGACGATAGCGACGGAGTGGGTTTTACGGTTAGTGTTTATTCAGGTGGAATTGGAGGGAACAGCTCAACGCTTTACGCCCCAGTTGGTGTTCCTTTAGTGACCTATCGTTTTGACCGACCGGCCATCAATCGACTCACCCTGAGGCAGAGTGACCAGGCCAACCAGGTGATTACCTACACCGTTCAGAAAACCGTTGATGGTGGCTTTTCAGACTGGACTCTGACGAGCTCCGGAACAGGGATATCAAAAAGTCTGTCTGTTGATAACCAACTCGTTTCGGGACGTCGTCAGGAGGCAAGGTCGTTGAGCTACGCTACGACTCCGGCAGGCTCTATTGCTGAAGCTACGAAGTCTTTTGAAATTCGTGACACCTATGTTCAGATTCCTCCTTTTGAGTCGCTCGAGGTTGAAGAGCGACTGTACCAGCGCAAGGTGAACCAGGGTGACTCTGAGCTCGAGAGAACTGACAACTACCGCTACTATGATGCCGACGTGGGGCCCTTAGACTCTGGATTGGCTCAATTTGGAGGATTAAAGTCGTTCAAGAGCCACTTCGGGAATTGGGGGTTCTATGAGTATCATATCCCAAACTTGGCTGCGACCTCGTTCATCTCAGGGACGTCGTTTGACCGTCAGGAATATGATGTGCTTTCGTGGTTCCTCGCTGATGGGAATTTTCAGGCGTATCATGGAGCTAATCTTTTTGGAGGAAAACCATGGATGGTTTTTGGGCCTGAGGGAGACGGGTTTCAAAATTTCAACGTCGAGGGTGATTCGAGACAGCTGACTGTGCCGACGGCAAATGGGGAAACAACGAAGACGGAGCTTCTTTATGGGCAGGATTGGATGAGGACCCCCGGTCAAATCCGTTCGGCTAAGACAACCTGGTCGAAATCAGGGGTAGAACATGAGATCGGAGCAAATGTGAATCGCTATTACACCTTTCCCTATCGGGCGAATGACCCTAATGGAAAGCATGTCCAAGTAGCTTATCACGCCTACACTGATGGTGAATCCCCGAGTGGGAACGATTTCGAGGACGCGAATGCCACCCTTTACATGGCCCGCTACCGAACCCACGAAGATGCGAGCAACTTTAATCACAATCTCAACAAAAAGCCCTACTACACTGTTAACCGTAACAATACAAAGACCTCTTTTGGTTACAAAGCGGTTGGGAGTTTTCAAGGGGTCAACAATGCCTGGGTTGAACTCTCAGTGAGTGGTCAAGGTGCGGAACTTCCTTCACGCACCTACACTGTCGATCTTCCTTCGGGAGGAAATGGGACTCCGTTCCAGGATCTTGAAGTGAATAACGCTCTCTGGCGAAGGTCTGTGTGAGTATCAGAAACCAGATGCGCTCTGATCTCATCAGCCAAACCACCATCAACCATGGCGGGCAGACCTTTGAGATTGATGCGTTGACTTTGGTGGCTGGAAAATCGACGAAGAATATCAAAATTTTTAACAATCAGGGGCAACTTCAACGAGTCGAAAGCTGGGTCTATCGAAACGATAGCCAGTGGGCGCTGACGAACGTGACGCGGATTTTGTATGACAGTTTTTCGCGGGTTACCCACATCTATGTTTCAGATGACGGAAATCAATCAAATGAGCGTCTTCACTTCCGGTGTGCCTATCAAGGACTCTGGAAAGACTATGTCATCGACTATCGTGGCGTAAAAACAGACTTCATCTATGACGGATTGGGTAGGGTCATCAGGACTGTTCAGTCCGTTGCGGTTGGAAGCACCATTGAGAATATTCCATCCACGATCACCAGATCCTATCAATATGATGCCCTCGACCGCGTGGTGCGCACCTCCATTGACGGACAAAATGAATCACTTGCTAGCATCAGGGAGTTTGATGCCGAAGGTTATCTCCTGCGTGCGGTAGATCCTCATGGAGTGGAAACTACCTATACTTATTCAAGTGAACCGGGGTCTGGCAAGCGGGTCGATATCTCCATTGCTGCAGGCACCGCTGATGCTCGCCAAGTGAGTAGGATTTATCACACTGATGGACGACTTAAATCGATCCAAGGCGATGCGGTTGTGCCTGAGTACTATTCCTACTCCTATGATACTCCAGGAACCAATGGTCTCCTGACCCAGGTCGATGTGGGAGTTGAGGCATCCTCATCTGTGCCTCACCCTCGTTACAAAGTGACCACCGACTGGTTTGGTCGCCCGACGAAAGCGACTGGGACTTCGGCTACTGGAACTGACTTTGAAAAAAGCTACCATTACTCCAACGCAACTGGGTTGTTGGATCATATTCTGGAATCAGAGGTGGCCCAGGGAGGCGTCAATGGAAATAAGACCCTTCGGAGCCTCTTTCAATACGATGAATTTGCTGACCTGATTCGATACGGTGTTGATGTCAATGGTTTCTCTGACTTTGGGAAGCACTGTCCGCTTTTCTGACTATCACCGTATATTTAAAACTGCTGATGGTCAGACAGTCTACGAGACCACTGCGACAGCCTATCCTGAAGATAATTCCACTGTTGGGTTCACCTCGCGAGCGCAAGTCTTCCTTACCGGAAAAAACGCAACGACACTCTCACATCAGAAAGGAATTGATATTCATGGGAATGTCACCGAGTCCTTTGCTCGAATCATCTCAAGTGGAGGGGTTGAGGTGTTTTCTACGGTGAAGGATTCTGGAATTTTCTCGATTGATCAGACTTATATGGGAATGCCAGTGATGAATCACCGGGGGACAGGGATTACTCAGGGTACCTTTGATAGCCTTGGCCGATTATCGTTCACTAAAGACTTCCGAGCCGGAGGCGCTACGCGCTACGACTACCGACCTGGTGAAGGTCGTGTTTGGAAAGTCACGACAGGTCTCAATTCCGTGAATGGGTCGCTACCGTCAACTGCCAACGGAGAGGGGCAAACCACCGAATTTGTCTATGATGCTGCTGGGAGATTAGATGCCCGGATTGATGCGCTTGGTCAGTCGACCTATTTTTCTTATAATACGAGAGATCAGCTGACTCATCGGTGGGGAGCTAAAGTGCAGCCCTTGAAATACGACTATGATTTCCTTGGGCAGCTTCATCGGAGTCATACTTTCCGGGTTGATCCAAACAAATCGGGTGCAGTTGATTTTTCGGGAGCCAGCTGGCCAGCTGGGGCGCAGGGAGATGTCACCACCTATGACTACTTTGATGCGGCTGGATTGCTTAAGAGCGAGACTGATGCCAAATCTCGGGTGACCTCTTATACCTATGATCAGAGGGGGCGATTGAGAACGAGAACTACCCCGGGTGCATTTGCGGATGCCCAGACGGTGACGACCAACGCAATTACTACCGCCTACTCTTACTTCCCCAAAACTGGGCAATTGAGTGGTGTGACCTACACCGGGGAGTCTCAGGAGCGATGGCTTCGGTGACTGATGGGGCGGGGACCCGCAACTTTCATTACCAATATCAGAATGCCAACTCGCTCAAAGATGCGATGCAGCTTCTACAAGTGGACCTTCCGGCAGCTTACACTGCCCTTAACCCTTCAAATGATAGTAGCTATGCGGCCCGTCACTGTGGATACCAGTATAATGCCTCTTCTGGTGTGAATCATCTTATTGGCCGGATTTCCCAAATGAGCCTTGGAACTTCGACCGGTGGAAACCTTGGTGTGATTTCAAATTCAAGACATCGCTATGATTACCAGTTTGATAGCCTTGGCCAGGTCAAGAGTATTGGTGAGTCGGGTTCAGATCCTCAGAGAACCACCTACGATTATTTGACCTTTGGAAATGGTCTGATCGCAAAACGGGGAGTGGGAGTGCTCTCGGAAAACAGGACTTACCTGCCGAATCGTGACCTCTTGGAAACCATCGAGTTTAGCCAAGGTGGAGCTTCTGAGCTGCGAGTTGACTATCGTTACGACAAACTGCACCGGAGGCAGAGCGCCACGATGACGGGAGCGCATCTTGAACCCTATGGTGGAGGGATGTTCCTGAACTACGGTTACAATGTGCGCTCTGAGGTGACGGATGTCGATGTCTACGCTGGAGTCTCGGCAAGTGAGAGTGCTCGTCTTCTGGGACGAAGTGTTGGCTTTTCCTATGACCTTGCCGGAAACCGCCGGACTGAAACCCGCAAAGGAATTTCCCTCAATGGAAACCGGGCTGACCGCACGTTTACCTATACTTCGAATGCGCTCAACCAATATGCGCAGCGTCAGAATCCAGGGTATGCTGAAATGTCAGGGAATGTGCAAGGTGGGGTGACGATGTCGGCTGGGAGCATTCCGACTCGAGTGACTCAGGCGGATCGCAGAGAAAATTTCTTCCATGTTGCGGTGCCTTATCGCGACTGGGTGAGTAACGCTTCGAATTCCAATCCGGTTGCTGGTTCAGTGGATCTCAATGCGGTTGAGCAGGGAGCTGGTGGGGTAGATTCTGCCAACGGAGGAAACAAAGATGTGATTGAGAAACTCCAGGTGCCTGTCTCCCTCAGGGCGGCGCAAGAAGTGATGAAATATGACTCGCGGGGCAACCTGGCTCAAGACTCGCTCTATCGCTACACCTGGGATGCTGAGAACCGTCTAATCGCGATCGATTCGACCTCAGCGGCACTTGCAGCCGGGTGCCCCAAAGTGAAGCTCAAGTTCAAATATGACTACATGGGGCGTCGCTACCAGAAAGACAACTATGTCACGTCTTCAGGGAGTGCGATTTCCAACAGCATTCAAAAGACCCACATTTTCTACTTTGATGGCTACCAACTCATTTACGAAAATATCTTCAAGAGATCTGGAGGACTTCAACTTGAGTCGAGTCGCAAATACTTCTGGGGACTTGATTGGTCTGGTTCGCTTGCTGGAGCGGGTGGCGTGGGTGGCTTGATCGCCTTCCAATCGAGGAATGCGGGAGGAGCATGGTCCGAAAAATTCTTCCCAAGCTATGATGGAGCTGGGAACTTGATGGGGCTCTACAAATCCGCTGGAGAATGTGTGGCACGTTACGAATACTCGGCTTACGGTAAACTACTGAGGTCGGAAGGGGAGTGGGCGGACAAAAACCCATTCCGTTTTGCTACCAAATACTTCGACAGTGAAACCAAGCTCTACTGCTACGATCATCGATATTATTGTCCGAACCTGGGTCGTTTCTTGAGTCAAGATCCAGCAGAGGCGAGTTCCAACCTCTACGAATACGTCAATAACGATCCGGCAAACTACTTTGATTACCTTGGTTTACACTCGGTGGCACTTGCGGGGCATTCGGGTGGTTCGAGCCCCGGGATTTTAGGATCAGGA
>JAHDGN010000583.1 GCA_020627645.1 Akkermansiaceae bacterium | reverse complement strand
CCTAATCTGTCCGCCGCTGAAAGCTTGGCGAACGAATACCGCTTCCTCTACGCTCACCACGTGCAGGAAGCGTTTTCGTATTTAGACCCCATTCAATCAGCTCATCCAAAAATTCAGGCATCCTTCACCCCACGGGTTCCAGGAATCATCACCACGATCGATAAAAACGAAACTCTCGCCAAACTCCTTCCCCACCACAATCAAGCCGCCAGCACCCTCGGCTTCACTCAAACGCACCTTGCCGAACAAATCCACGACAACAAAATCGCCGTCATCACGTCCACCTCTCCACTCCATACCCCTGGAACAGACGGACTCATCACCAACACCCCAGACACTCTCCTCGGAATCCACGTCGCCGACTGCGGCGCCATCTATCTCCTCGACCCCAAAAACCTTGCCATCGGCCTTCTTCACTCCGGAAAAAAAGGCACCGAACTCAATATCCTTACCGAGGCCATCCACTCCATGGTTCATCACTTTGGCACAGCCCCCTCTGATCTCATCATCTCTCTCGCCCCCTGCATCCGCCCCCCTCACTACGAAATCGACTTCGCCTCCACCATCCAAGAACAAGCTCTCACCGCAGGTGTCCTCCCTCAAAACTATCACGATTCCCAAATCTGCACCGCCTCCAATCTCGACAACTATTACTCCTACCGAATCGAAAAAGGAAACACCGGACGGATGCTCGCTCTTCTAGGAATCCAAAGATAAAACTCCAAACCCAATTCTCCAATCCTCTCATGACCTCTCCCGCAAAAATCAATCTCTCACTCGAGATCCTCAACAAACGATCCGATGGCTTCCACGAGCTCCAAACACACATTCTCCCCATCCCAACACTCGCCGACGAACTCACTTTCGAAGAATCAGATCAATTTCGCCTCAGCTGCTCCACTCCCGGAGTTCCCACCGACGAAACCAACCTAGTTTGCCGCGCCCTCCGCATCTTTGAAAAAGAAACCGGAATCATCTGCCCCTTTAATATTTCCCTTACCAAAAACATTCCACACGGCGCCGGCCTCGGCGGCGGATCATCGAACGCCGCCGCCACCCTCCTCACCCTGAACCAAATCACCAATGCCAAAATCCCACTCGAAACCCTCGCCAAATGGGGTGGAGCTCTAGGTTCGGACGTCCCCGTCTTTCTCTACCAATCACCCGCCTGGTGCAGAGGCCGA
>JAHDGN010000161.1 GCA_020627645.1 Akkermansiaceae bacterium | reverse complement strand
CAGCGAGTGCAGTGCGAGACTTCGTTCGCATTGCTGAGAATGTTGACGACTTCCTCATCGCGAAGGATCTAGGGACGAGCTACGTGACTTTCTATTTCATCGATGAGAGCGGCACCGTGCGAGGTGCTGGAACGAATGCCGCCGGACAGTTGGGTCAGGGGAATACGGGGCAGAGCAACAACTTCGTCGAGGTTGAAACCGATGTGAAGAGGTTCTGGGTGGGTGGCTGGAAGAATGCCTGGGTGATTTTTGAAAAGAACGACGGCACCTTCACCGGATGCGGACTCAACAACCGCAACCAACTGGCCCTCGGAAACACCACGAACCAACTCACTCCAGTTCCTCTTGCCGCCCTCAATTCGATCAGCTCGGCCCACGACGGCGTTTTGCAAGTCCTGCCCCTCGGTATCAACGATGAGCACGCGACCTTTGTGCTTTGCAATGACGGCACCGGATGGGCAACAGGATTCAATGACAATGGAGAGCTGGGAGTCGGGAATGCAGTGACTTTTGCCAATCGAGGATTTAGGCAGGTCTTGTTGTCCGTGAATCCGGGCGAGAAAGTGATCGCAGTAGCCGGAGCGATCTTCAACAGTGCTCATGCGGTGTGGTTGACAAATCAGGGGAGGATTTTGATGAGCGGGGAAGATTCGTATGGCTTTTCACAGGGGACGAATGCCTTTGCGAATTTGGGGAATCTGACGGTGCCGGAGGCGGTGGTTTAGAAGAGAGAATGACCACCAGAATGACCACCGGAGGGTATAGAAGGGGCGTAAATTTGCGATTTTGGGGGGTGTTTTAGTTGGGTGAAACCTTGTATCTGCAAGGAATGTTCATGAAAGCGAACCAAAAATTGCGATTTGTAATCAGTAGGTCGTCGGTTCGAGTCCGACAGGTGGCTCCATCATTTTCCTTCCAAAAACCCCTTATTCTAAGGGTTTTTTTTGGGCGCTTCTGAGAATTTAGTGGGTAGAGGCTCTGGGGCCTCGTAACTCCAGACGGCCCGCGATCCAGTAGGCCATCGCTCTGAAGTTCTCGAATCGACGATAGCCACGGGCTCGACGACGTGCTAGTTGCAAGAGAGTGTTGACCGCTTCGATCGCAGCAGAGGTGGTGTAATTTTGATAGTAGCCCATGATCCCGTCCCAATGTCGCTTCAACGTTCTGCCCAACTTCACAAAGGGCTTCAGGCGTGATCGCTGACACCAAGAGAGCACCCCTTTGAGATGCTCCTCAGCCAATTGCCGGCTGGCATAATTCCAAGTGTCACTCAGGAGGTCGCGGATGGCCTGAGCCCGGCCAAGTTTCTCATACTGAGAACAGAGCTGTTCCCGCATTTGACGTTGCTCCTCTTTGAGCCGGTCAACGTTTCCACGCAAGGCCCACATCGCACCCTTTGGGAGTCCTCCCTCTTGGCGAGCCACCTCTCGGCGCACTTCGTCACACGCCGCCCCACAGAGCTTCATCACATGAAAACGATCAAAACAAATCTGTGCTTCACTGAAGTGCTCTCCTGCTCCCGAGATGAATGCTGGAGACATATCCATCGCGATTTCGGTGATTTGTTTCGGAGTCACCCCTCGCTTTTCAAGCTCTTCAGTGAAGGCCGCAAAAGTCGCCTTGTCCTTGCCCGGAGTGAAGTAGAGCAGTCGTGCCACCCTGGAGCCGCCTACTCCCCGACTCTCTTCCACCCCCTCGATCTCTAGGAACGCAGTCCCATATTTGTGCCCTTTTTTTGTGGATGTCTCATCAACACCAAGCCGTTTCAGGGAACTCCAATCAGCTTTCTCCCAAGCCTCATTGATCCGGGTGCTTAACAGGTGCCAGATGCGATCATCACTGACGCCAGTTTGCCGCGAAACTTCTGCCACTGGGAGCACACGTGCCAAACCTAACAGAAACGCCTCCATCAAAAGGGTAAAGCCGCTCTGTGGCTCGGCCCAAGGAACGCGGATAGTCCTGACCTTTCCCTGAGAGTTTTTGATTCGTGGAACGCGAGCTTCCAAGAGCGTTTTGTGTTCAAAGAAATTGAGGTGCTGCCAACGTCGCGTGACTGAGTCATGCACTGGGCAAAGTTCTTGCTCCTCGGTTTGAGAATCGGCCTCCGGATCGGCAAACCGACTCCCGCGGACAAAATCGATTTTAATCAGAAGCTGCTTGGACTCTAGATCGAAGTCACAAGAAACGACTTCCCACGGATCAACGAGTCCAAGGGCCTGCTTGAAAAGTGTCTCAACTGCCACGCCGAAGGCTAAATCCCCCCGTCTGGAGTTACGAGGCCTCAGAGCCTCTACCCACTAAATTCTCAGAAGCGCCTTTTTTTGTGTATAGGCGGTCTGGTCTGAATGCCCGATAAGCCCCTGTATATCTTGGATCAACCGCCCGAATAGAGACAAAATAAAGCTCACCAGCCGCCACGATTTTTAACGACAGCTGGGACATTCCCGGAGAAACCCTACCGAACAAAGTTGGAACATATCTTTTTGGATCAAATTTATGAAAAATTCTGAAAAATGGGGCATTGCGGTTAAAAGAGAGGATTTCTTTAAGGGGAGCATGAAAAACTATGCGTTTTTTATTCATCGATGAAGGGAGGGGTGGTTTATAATTGCATTAAAATTATACTTTTTTGGTTTATTTGTTTCATTGATTTAAGGGGGTGTGGAATCAACAAATAAAATATCATAAATATATCTTGATGATTGCTGGTTGTGCTATAGGTCTTCCGCCGATGAAAGATAACCCCCATTTATGTTTGCCGTATCTTTGCATGGCATTGGCAAGTTCGGCCCCATCTCATGGAGCTGTTTTGTATCAAAGCTCAACTGACGCATCTGGAATTTTGACCAGAGCAACCTGGGCTGGTGACGGAACTCTGCAGACCAATCTTCCCGATCTGGTCACTAACCCTTCGGACTCTCTTCTGGTCGATGATTTTTCGGGTACTGGAATCTACACCGACATCGTCGCAGATGGACAGGGCAGGATGCCAAATGGAATCGGTTTTACCTCAAAGTTTGTGCTCGGAGGTGGTGGAACTGCTGACCTTAAGGTTCGCCCCGACTATACGGTTAGTGGAGGCCAACTATGGAGAGGTTTTGGTGTGAACGATTTCCAGGGAGTTAACAAGATTACTTATACGATCACTTATGATACTCCTATTGCGGCTTCTAGTGTTTCGAATTTCTTTAATTTTGAACCAATGCTTGCATCACTGTCAATTATTGAACCGGGAACTGGTTTGTCTGGAACTGACTACGAGGTCATGGCGACCCTCTCCGGGTTGAACTCTTCAAGTGATGGGGTGAATTTCGTTCCAGGCGTGGATGGTTTAAACCCGATCGCAGCACCCACTTTTGGAGCCACTGCCCCCGGTGATGTGGTTTTCAATTCTCCTGGGGATGCAGATATCAACACTTTCTATATGATTAGAGGGTACGATGCGAATGGCGGGGGATTTATTGATAATGATGATTTGAATAAAGTTTATGCTACCTCAATTGAGTTTATGGTTACTCGAGACGATGGGATGAATTTTCCAAGTGACGCGGAGTTTCGATTTACTCCCGACGGTGCTCAATATGACAATGCGCCTATTCCTGAGCCCAGTTCTTTAGTTTTGATTGTCTTGAGTGCTTCCGGTTTGATTTTTCGCCGGAATAGAAAATAGAAATATTGCAAAGATATTTTTCCATTAAGTCCTTGGTCCTGGTGGATCAGGGATTCAATTTTTTCAATTGGTCTGGTCATCGATCATATCTTTTCTTTTTTGTTCGTGGGTGGAGGATGGATTGAGCTACCCAAAAAATGCGAGGGGTCGAATTCAACTTGGAAGCGTATGCTTGGCTTGTTTGGTGAAGATGTCGTTCGTAGTGGGTTTTCGGGAATGTGGTTATTGGTGGTGATGAAGGTTTGGTTTTCTTGGTAAAAGCATTGTCTGGAGATTGAAACTGGTTGGTTGTGATTGTTTTTGGGCTGGGAAGCGTAATGTTTGACTCATGAAAAACTGCCGGTTTTGGATCGTTATTGGAGCGGTAGCTGGAGGAGTTGCTGTCCTTTTAGTGCCGGTTTTATATCTTTTGGGGTTTCGGTTTTATCGAGTTCCATCAGGAGCTATCGAACCGACGATCATGGCTGGAGATTTTGTTTTGGGCCGATTGTCTTCAGTGACGCCCAAAAAAGTTGATCGCGGAGATGTGGTGATTTATTGGCACGATCCTTCTATGCATTCTTATTGGATGGGAGGAAATCAGAGAGATTCGGTGGGCGCTTTATATGTGCATCGTTTAGTGGGGCTGCCAGGAGACAAAGTTGGATTTTCGCAAGAGGGGCTTTGGGTGAACGGAGAGGAGGTGTTGACAGTGAATGGCAGTGTGACTGGCGGTCCTAGGGAGGGGCTGAAAAAGCTTGAACTGGGAAAAGATGATTTTTTTGTTGTGGGTGATCACTCCGAGAATTCTTTGGATAGTCGGTATTTTGGACCAGTTGAACGGGGTGATCTCAGAGGGTGGGTATTGTCTGTTGATTGAGGGTGTTTGGGGTGGGAGGTTGCCTTCCCTGCGATTGGCAGTGAGTTTGGGGTTTGGAGATAAATCTTGAGTGCTGAGGCGTTGAGGTAGGTAGAATGAAGAAGGGTTTGCTAACCGGGGTTAAAATGCTAGCAGGCGGTGTGTTTGTGGCATGTTTGTTTCTATTGTTTGTCACTTTTATGACGTTAGAGAAGCGGCGGCCGATTGATCCGATATCGATAACTGATATGGAGTTTCAAGCTATTGAGCTGAAATTGAGAGCATATTTCCAGTTTGCTGGGGAGCTCCCTTCCGAAGATCTGGGGTTGAATGCTCTTCGTGAGCGGCCTTCTAGCTTGGAGAAGGGAAAGCATTGGTTTCAAACCCTTAGAAAAGATACGTCAGATATTTGGGGGAAAGAGATCCGGTATGAGGTTTCTGAAAAAAGGGTTACTCTGACTTCAGCAGGCCCTGATAGGATGTTTGAGACGGTTGACGATTTGAACCATCTTTTTGCGGTTGACGATGGAGATTGGGAGGAAGAATTTGGAGATAAATTTTGAGTGCCGAGGCATTGGGGTGGATAGAATGAAGAGGCGTTTGGTTAGGGGGATTAAGGTCGTGCTTTGGATAGGTGTGGCGGTTACTTTATTTGGTGTGTTTGTTGGTGGTTTTCATCGTGGGTTCCCAATGAAAGGAGGGGCTCGGGTTCAGAGTACGATGATCCAGTTGCAAACCCTCGAGATGAAGTTGAAGTTCTACCAACAGAACACTGGAGCCTACCCTATGGAGTATCAGGGGCTTAGAGCTCTCTATGAACGTCCTGTTGTTTTAGGTGATGATTCTGAGTGGGTTCCGTTGCTCATGCGATTTCCTGTTGTTGATGGATGGGGGAAGGAGATCAGGTATGAGGTTTTGGAGGACCAGCTGGCTCTATCTTCGGCAGGACCAGATGGGAAATTTGAGACGCTTGACGATCTACAACATCAATTTTCTGTTAGAAATATGGTGGGGCCTTAAATGAGGGCTGACCTTGAAGAGGTTGAAATAAAGGGGTATCATCCCAGGTCATGATTTTGTTGGGTAAGTTGGTTGCACTCGGAGCGTCGCTTCTATTTTCGGGCGGTGTCTTATTGTATTTTACAGGGTCCGGGTCGTTTTCAAGAAAGGGGCTATCACCCAAGGCTCATTTTGAATTTCAAGTGAGCAATTTAGAGGTGGAATTGAATATGTTTAGAGAGAGGGCGGGGCGGTTTCCGACTGAAGAGGAAGGTCTGAAGATCTTGTTCGAGGAAGCGGATAAGACTGCAGCAGAGGGCGCTCGGTATGGTTTGGATAACATGATGACGGTTGATCTATGGGGAAACGAATACCGTTATGAGCTTGAGGGAGATTCTGGAAAAATCATTTCTGCGGGTGAGGATGGAGAATTTGAGACTGAGGATGACTTAGAATTTCGTTTCGGTGAGGATATTCCAGAGAATGGGAGGGAAGTTTAAGCTTTTCTTGGATCGTCCAGGAAAAGATTTGTTCCCTGGAATTTGAGGGAGGTGTTCTCTTTTCATAGGGCAGGGCTAACTCACTTTAGGTTGTGGTGGAAAGAAATGGACCACAACATCTTGTGCTGTTCCGTTGTGCGAAGCGATTTGGGCAATCAAAAAATTGGGCTCTAGCGGCCAGTCAATCTTTGAAAGTGAAATTTGCAGTTTGCGAAAACCCTCTAAATATAAGACTTTCAAAGTGAGTTTGCCCTGTTTCATAGGGCAGGGTGAGTGAGTGGTTAGTTGACAGGTGGGGTGAAATGGCTATTTTTCGCGGCCTCGGAACGAGGCGATTTTGTTATGAGCGAACCACAGAAACAGTCATTTCAGGCAGAGGTTAGGCAGCTTTTGGACATTGTGATCCACTCGCTATACACAGATAAGGAAATTTTTGTGAGAGAGCTGATTTCGAATGCTTCGGATTCGTTGGAGAAATTAAGGTTGAAGCAGTTGACTGAGAAATCGATTTATCAGGGGGACCTGCCGTTGGAGATTTCGATTACGACTGACGAGGATGCTGGAACTATTACGATTGAGGATCATGGCATTGGAATGACTCGGGAAGAGTTGGCCGAGAATCTAGGAACGATTGCGAGATCTGGTTCGAAGGAATTTTTGGAGGCGTTGAAGGAGAAGGGAGAGGCCAATGCTTCGGTGATTGGTCAGTTTGGAGTTGGTTTTTATTCGGCCTTTATGGCTGCTGAGCGGGTAGAGGTTTTCACTCATTCTTGGGATGAGTCGGCGGAGAGTTTGAAGTGGGAGAGTGATGGTCAGTCGGGGTATACGATTGAGGCAGTGGAGGAGGAAAAACGTGGGGCACGGATTGTGGTCCACCTCAAAGAGGACGAGAAAGATTTTGCGAAGGGGGACATCTTGAAGGGGATTATTGATCGTCATTCGCGGTTTGTTTCGTTTCCTTTAAGTCTGAATGGGGAGCGGGTGAATACGGTGGATGCGATTTGGTTGAAATCAAAAAACGAGATCAAGGAGGAGGATTATAAGGAGTTTTATCAATATTGTGCGCATGCCGTAGATGAACCTCGGCATACCTTGCACTTTAGTGCAGATGCCCCGATTAACATTAACGCGTTATTGTTTACTCCGGATGAAAATCATGAGCGGTTTGGTTTTGGGCAGATGAAATCGGGGGTTTCTTTGTATTGCCGAAAGGTGCTGATTGATTCGGAGCCGACGGGGTTGTTTCCTGAGTGGTTGAGATTTTTGAAGGGGGTGGTGGATAGTGAGGACTTGCCACTTACTATTTCGAG
>JAHDGN010000160.1 GCA_020627645.1 Akkermansiaceae bacterium | reverse complement strand
TGAGAATCATCGTCCTCACCCTCTTAAGTCACCTGAGAGTTTATTTTGTTGGCTAAATCTTGATTTTTTTTCAGCTCGCATTTCCAAAGCCCCTCAACTGAACTGATCACTCAGTCAACACATGGAGGATAAAATTTATGACCTCATCGTCATTGGAGGCGGCGCAGCCGGCTTCTTTGGAGCCATCACTGCAGCCGAACAAGGGACCCAAAAAATCCTCATCCTCGAAAAATCTGCCGAAATCCTGACAAAAGTCCGAATCTCAGGAGGAGGGCGGTGCAACGTAACCCACAACTGCTTCGACCCCCTCGAACTCATCAAAAACTATCCTCGAGGCCACAAAAGCCTCCTGGGGCCCTTTCACCACTTTCAACCCTCCGACACGATTGAATGGTTCACAGAGCGAGGAGTAGCCCTCAAAGCCGAAGACGACGGACGAATGTTCCCCTCAACAGACCGATCCGAAACCATCATCGAGTGCCTAACTCAAAGCGCTAAAAAAGCCGGGATATCCTGGCGCACCCATTGCGGAGTTACTGAAGTCACCAACCTCAAAACCTATTTTCAACTCCAAACAACGTCCTCCCAATCATTCCAAACAAAAAAACTCCTCGTCGCCACAGGCGGTATTCGAAGCCGAGACGCCCGGCTCGCAGCCGAACAACTCAACCACCGACTCAATCCCCCCGTCCCATCCCTTTTCACCTTTAAAATCAACGACCCACGTATCCAGAATTTGCAAGGCCTCTCAGCCCCCAACGCTACCATTCATCTCAATCACAAAAAAACCCCAGGACCCGTCCTCATCACCCACTGGGGACTGAGTGGGCCCGCCATCCTCAAATCCTCTGCTTGGCACGCCAGACACCTGGCCGATCTCAACTATCACTTCAATTTTCGAATCAATTGGACCGGAAATCTATCCCCCTGCGACATCACAAAAATACTAACGACACTCAGAAGCAAAAACGGCACCTGGAAAGTCTCCAAAAGAAGCCCCATCCCAGGAATTCCTCGGCGACTTTGGCAAAGGCTCTGCTCAACTTCCCAGATCAACGAAGAAACTACCTACGCCAACCTCACCAAGTCACAAACCAACCAAATCTCCCAAGAACTCACAACTGCCCAATTTCAAGTCACCGGAAAAAGCCTCAACAAAGAAGAATTCGTAACCTGCGGAGGAGTCGCCCTCAACGACCTCAACCTCAAAACCATGGAAAGCAAACTCACCCCAAATCTCCATTTTGCCGGAGAAATACTGAACCTCGATGGCATTACCGGAGGATTCAACTTTCAAGCTGCTTGGACCACCGGATTCCTAGCGGGACAAGCGATCGCAAACACCTAGTATTTCGCAAAACTTAAAATCACTCTTCTCCCTTCCCGACCACTGGCCTCAACCTGAGCGTGACCTCAGAATAGACCTTCGGAACCGTCTTTCTATTCACCTTCCAAGCCAGTCTCTCATTCATATGACCAAACTTCTTCGGAAACGCTAACGTCTCATCACCAAAGGTAGATAGAGTCATAAAATTACCTTCGATATCCGCTAAATAAACTTTCTGCTTTTTTTCATCACGCCGATCCGGCACCAAAAGCGAGCCCGCGAACAAAAACACATCCCCTGGCAACTTCTCCGCCTTTTCGTTGTTTGAAACCACAAATTCCGTGATCGATTTTTCGACTTCGCCACCTTTGCCATCAGGAACCAACAAGCTCACTTTGACCCCTCCTCCACGAGCCGGATAATCAATCCACCCGACCCCTTCCACCTTTTTAGCCCCAGCAGGATTCCCCGGCTTCGCCCCCATCAAAAGCAACGCAGCATGAATATTCATCGCTGAAGCCTTGATCATGAGTAAGGATTCATGCTCCTTCGTATCCCGAGTACAAGCCAATAATTCTAAAGCCCCGTCAGCCAAACAAATCTCAGCCTCCACATCCACCGCCCGCTCCTTCGAGTTCAACTTCAGCCCTGGCAAATGAGGTTGGTTCGGGTCCAAGGGCTTACCAAATGCACGATCAATCGCAAACTGGACTAACTTTTCTGACTGAAAAAACCCCTTCCACATATTATGCCCCTGCCCCTTCGGAACCTCAACCTCCATCGGGCCGCCCAACTTTTTGTAGGCCTCCATCAGCCTCTTCGAATTTTCCTCATAAGGCACCACCCGATCAACATCACCATGGAGATGAAATATTGGCACCTTCTCTTTCGCTAGCGCCCCAATTCTCGAAATGGCATCATGCTTCCCCAAATCCCTTTTCAACTCATCCGCTGTCAGCCCATATGCCGGGGCCGCCTTCTCTAAACCTGGCCAACTCTCCAAACGGCAGACTGGATAAATTCCCGCAACTCCACCAACCTTTTTCGGATTTTCAACCGCCCAATGATACAGCATCAAACCACCTCGACTCCTAGCCAGCAAACAGGGCTTTTTACCAAATCTTTTCACTCGAATAAGATAATCGTAAAATGCGGAAAAGACCTGACGCCCGGCAGGACTTCCGTATGACTCCCCGACATCCACCCCAGCCACTGCCACTCCCGCTGCCAAAAACTTCTCAATCATCCACTTCTCCTCCGCTGCAGGCAACTTCTTCAACGTCGGCGCATACCAAACCCAAGGCTGATCAATCTTCTTCTCCGCTGGCCAAATCACAAAAGCCTCGCTCCCCTCCACTTCAAAAACCTCCCCGGGAATCGGCAATTCCTTTCCGACCACAAACCCAGAGAAGATCCCCCATAAAAAAAGCACCCACCTTATTCTTTGACCCTTCAATCGCATACTCCTAATACCTTCAGCTTTGTCCCAACTCTTTCAACCCCGAATCTCCATAGAGTGACTAATTTCTAGCGCAGTCCCATGACGATAGGCAATTTCACACACATCCGACACTTCCTGAAAAAGGTCAAAACTTTATCCAACCCATAAACCAAGCAAACCACCCGTTCAAAGCACGATAAAAGAGCCCCCCCAACGACTATTGCTTAGTTTTTCTAACCTTCCTTAACCGTCAAAGTCTCTGCTCCGCTAACTAACTCAGGGTGCGACTCAGCATTATACTGTCCAGCCGCCATCTGCTCCCCATCGACGAAAAACCTTCGAACAGTGAGCGCGGATTTCAACCTTAGCTTCGCACCCTCCTCAGTCTTTAACTTCCTGGCTTTGAATAACGTCAATGTCGAATCTTCTGACATGACACCAACCAGATTTTCCTCCACGATCATTCGTGTCCCACGCCCAAGGACCACATCACCAGTGCCAAATGCCCCGGTCGCCCGGACTTCAACTGTCGACAACACCTCAGTATTTTTGGGCGGCGACACCTCCAGTGTTCCCGAAAAATTCGATGGCTCATTAAATCTAAAAAAGCACTTATAAACTGTAGTCAAAGTAAGCTTCCCATTCCCTTCAATCCCCCCATCAAACGATCTCCTTCTAGAATATTGACTGGTCGACGAACCCGCAAAAATTTCCACATCGCCAGCCACTAATACCGGCCCAATTTTTGTGACAGTAAATCGCGGTTTCCCTGTCGTCTCCCATAACTCCAGTCTCGAACCATTTTTCAAGACAACCTTAGCATCCGGACGAGAAAGAACACCCACACCATGATCACCATGCAGCTTGAGAGTCGCATCTTTGCCCACCACTAAAGCCCCTTCAAACCATTCAAAGTCTTCTGCCGGAGATAAGCTCGCAACCACCCCTTCTCCCACGATGGCATTGTCCTTTTTACCTGGAATCCTCTCCCCTTCCCAATTCTTTGGACTCTCCCAACTGTTCTTTTCATTGGGATTCCCTTTAATCATCTTGGGCCCTTCCACATTTCCAACCATCAAAAACTCAGGCGGCGTCAAAGCTCGTTTAGTCACCCTCAGTTCGTCTAAAATACAACTCGAAAAACGGCGTTGCTTCCACGGGGTGTCACCGATCCGAAAAGGATTAGTCTGCCCTTCTTCAACTGAAGGCGGAGTCAAAATCTGGCTACCAACAAGCTCTCCATCGAGATACAACCTCATGTGAATCGCCCCAGGCCCATGATCATGATCCCAAACGACCGCAAAATGATGAGCTCGTCCATCCAAGATTCTCTTCTGTCTCGAAACGACATGAGCCTTGCTTCCTTTTTGATTATTAGGAAAAAAATACACGCCCAACTTTCCAGTTTCACCAGACAACTTGTTGACATAAACATTCCACCCAAGCCCTTTTTTCCCCTTAGCATTGCCCGATATCGTACCAGCCAAGATAAATGGGTCTTTCCCCCCCTTCTTGGCAAACCACCCTTCAATTGTAAGCGAATTCTTCTCGGTCATCGCGAAAAAACCACTCGGCTCATGCTCCTCCCAAAGACCAAGCATCATAGCACCACGATTGACAACACCATTCAAGGGGATGGTTGAAGGTCCATTTGTTTTTTTTCTCCGCCCATTCAATATCCTCTGCCCCTTCAATATTGTCTTCATCGGAAGCACTCCTTCAGCATCAACCAGATTCTCATTGTCATCCTCACCCATTCGCCACCAGATCTGTTCCACACCATTCAGATCAACTTCTTTAACCTCGGGAACCTCTTCTTCAGGAGGAGTGGCAGCTCCTTCGATCTCTGGCTTCTTGACCTCAACAACCTTTACCCATTGCGGTAACTCGACCCCCGATGGCAAATCATCTGGCTTTAGAGACACGACCTCCCTGTCGTCAGGACCCTCTCGTTTCGAAAATGGTTTTTGAGCCTCAATATCCGCAGCGTTTCGCGCCGCTCTTTCCTTACGCCTTTCCTGTCTCTCTTTTTCCTCCATTGCCTCTCTCGCCTCCCTTGCCAGCCTCTCAGCCTCAGTCTCTTGCGGTATCTCATCGACAACAGGTGTATACCCCCCACCTCTCGGCGCATTCGGCTGCCCTCCCCCGTCACTAGCCATCATCAACAAAGCGACCAAAGTCCCCAAAACCGCCAATCCCGCAGCAACTAGCAAAATCACTTTCGGCGCTTTCGACTGCTGAGCACTTGCCAACATCTGCGTCTGTGTCACGTGCCTCACTGTCTCAACCCTCCCCATATCCAGCAAAGCAGCTGAATTATGAGACACCCGCATGTCCACCAAACTTCCTTCCCCCATAATCGCAGCTCCCCGCCCCTCAACCGCATGCTCATACACCTTCAAGAAAAAAGGCCTCAAGGCTAAATCCGTCGCCTGCAAATCACTCCGATATCCAACAATGTCGAATTCTACACGACGAAAATCCAACGATCTTTGATCTGAATCGTAGACAACATACCTCGCCCTGATGTCTTCAGCATTTCGAGGCTCTCCCACTGAACCAACATTAACAATGTATCGTTTCGATGGATCCAAAATACAATTCTGGTCCATCATCTCAACAACCATCCCATTCGGGGATCGCTCAAACACCTTTGGCATATGGGTATGCCCCATGAAGGTGACAAAATGGTTCTTGGGTAAAAAATTCCGCGCAGCGATCTCCACATCGTCGACGTAATCAAACCGCCCAGGTTCATCAACTTCGGCGTGAACAAACAACAAATCACCAACCTCAATCGATAAAGGCACAGATGACAGGAACTGACTTGCCTCCGGAGGAAGCCTAGACATCGTCCACTCAATCGCCTGCCGAGCATGATCATTGAAAACCGAATAATCCATCATCCGGACCGCAGCCGCATCGTGATTCCCTAAAACGAACTGATCGGTCACCTTCCTCACCTCTTCTAAAACCTCCGCAGGGTTCGGCCCATAACCCACCACATCGCCAAGACACACAATCGCATCAACCCGCTGCTGGCGGATATCCGCCATCACAGCCCTCCACGCCCTGAGGTTGGCGTGAATATCTGACACAATCGCGTATCTCATCGAACTCCTCTACAGTCGAACCCTTTAGCACGTTGAATTATCAGGTCCTAGCGAATACTCTACGACACTAATTCTTCAAAAAAAACCAAAAAAAATCGCCCGATCGACCAGGGACCAGGGCTAACTCACTTTGGAAGTCCTATATTTAGAGGGTTTTCGCAAACTACAAATTTCACTTTCAAAGATTGACTGGCCGCTAGAGCCCAATTTTTTGATTGCCCAAATCGCTTCGCACAACGGAACAACACAAGATGTTGTGGTCTATTTCTTTCCACCACAACCTAAAGTGAGTTTGCCCTGGACCAGGGACATCTGGCCAGGGAGAACGAGCGATGTTGTCAGGAGATTTCACCCGACAAACTCCACCCAGAAATCCGAATTTTCGATTCCCAAGCACTTGCTGGCAGTGATCTCTCGTCAAAAATATCGGAGAAATCCGTCAAGTTTTCCACAGCTGGATCACCCTGTCCGGTCGATAATAGAAACAACGCTCCTCAACTATTCATTTTCATGCCTAGGATTCACCAAAAAAATGAATACTCCGATTTTCAAAAAACAAACAATCACCTCGATTTTTGCACCGCCTCGACCCGCACAAATTGACGCTCTCCGGTAAGCAACGTCGGACTCAATGTTACAGTAACCACTTCCACCTTAGATCCTGCACGTCGACTCACCGACTCCTTCGCCCAAAAATCCCTTCTCCACGTCTTTAAATCAGAGGAAATAAATACCCTAAACTCGTAGCCCGTAAGAGCATCATCCATGCGTTGATATCGGAAAATCCCACCGGGATCAGCCAAACGGCTCAAAATTGGCTCCGCCTCATTTCCATCCTCCGGATTCAAACCAAAAACGACCTCCATCTGATCCGACAACCCATCTCCGTCCATATCATAAATCTTATTCACTTCCTTAACGACCTCAGCCCCTTCCACCAAAAACTCAGCTGAAACCAAGTTCATGCTATATCCAACTCCTGCCTCTGTCCCAAAGGTTGACCGAACCACCGAAACATTGGGAACCCTCAGATAACCACACGCATGGGCGCCCCAACCATTCCCCCACTTCCCTGAATTCAATCCTGTCATCGCAGGACCAACACTCACCACCCCACTTACATTCGGCTTTCCGGCATTAGTGATTGCCGACAACACGAACGAACGATCTGCTGTCGTCCCTAAAGCAATCGCCTTCGCAAACTCTGTTGCCCTTGCGTTTGTATTCCCAACTCCATCAGAGGTCCCAGAGAGAGCCAAAACACAACCAGCCCCCCCCGTTCGAATTAGCCGAAGAAATTTCTAATCCCCCAACACCAATCGGACCAGGGTGATCCAAATACCAAATCTCAACTGAACCCCGATCTCTAAAACTCCGAACAGCCCGCATCAAACCCCGACCATTGTATTTCATATCTAAAATCGTCCCCTCACCATTATTGTCTGTAGTCGGGGAATGGGAGAAAA
>JAHDGN010000159.1 GCA_020627645.1 Akkermansiaceae bacterium | reverse complement strand
GCTGACTTGTTGAAGGAGGTTTTCTTTTGGTTTGGTTCCGCGTTGGCCCATGGGGTGAGTCTAAAGCGACAGCAAATAGCGTTCGGAGAGTAGGCACTTGTATATTGGGTGGATTGAACCTCACTATCAACTAACTTGTTTCATGTGAACCACTCTATGTCGTGCCAGATTGGCGATCAGTGACAGTCAAAAAACCTACTCTCAACTAGGAGGTTGGTCTAGTAGTCCAACCAAATCGCCCCCTGCCTCGGTGGACATATTGATGCCGTTTCAATATCGCCCGACCATTATCCATTTCGAAGGTTAACTTATGGCGAGTTTCGTAGATACTATCTCCCATCGGATTTCTTCGAAGAACGACAATCCATTTCTCACCATCTTTTTTAACTGAATGCTTTAAAACCCGCCCTTCGCCACCAATGTAACCAAGAGAAAATTTTTTGAATTTTTCTTCAACATCTCCCCCACCTACTTGGACTTCTCGATTGATTTCTTTCAGCGGTGTGTCTTCTGGAAATAAAAATGGCAACCAATAAATAGAAGCCAATATCAGACAGGTAGAAATAAC
The DNA here is from genome assembly GCA_020627645.1 of Akkermansiaceae bacterium. Classification (GTDB taxonomy): domain Bacteria; phylum Verrucomicrobiota; class Verrucomicrobiia; order Verrucomicrobiales; family Akkermansiaceae; genus SW10. The sequence goes on along the minus strand of JAHDGN010000159.1, from coordinate 6,802 downwards.
ACCCAAAAATAAAAACTTAACTCTCATCTCACCTTTGAATGGGGTTTTTATTGGAAATTTCTTTAACTATATAACTACTACCTTTTCGACTCATCACGTAGCCCTTCCTCACTCGATACCCTTTCTTCTCGACAAAATCCCTAAGTATCAACGCTGGCGTTTCATGACCGTCCCCTTTCCATTTAATGCCTTTAAAATTCTTTATACTAACCGCCATGAAAGATTCCCTTTTATTTACGATATAACTAATATTTAAATCCTTTCTCCTTAGACCAGAGAAATTCAAAAAGTCTTTTTTCATTTGACTCTCCGTCCTCTCCCCAGAAAATTTGATAACGATCTCTGTTAAATCCTGATTGACATTGTATCGAACATACCCTTCAAGGAAATTAGTCGTATGAGCATAGCTCACACTCCCAAGTATGAAAATTAACAATACTACAACTGAAACTTTTTTCCTCATTTCTAAAAGTCTATTTCTAACTCGTGAACCATTTGGTGACCTCCAGTCTCACCCCAGTCAGTCAAAATTACTAACTTAGAATCCACAAGACCTAGAGGAATAACAATAAAGTGATCCGTAGAAACAAAATCCGAAAATTCGACGTCCGCACTACCCACATATCTTTTGTTTTCCTGAAGATCTAAAACTACAATTTGATTAGTATTTTTAAGCCTACCCGAAACATCAATCATATCACGAGTATATATAAGGCTTGGCCTGCCTTCACTCATCATTGGCAGCAGACTCTTTACATGTTCGTTCTTAGAACTGAGTCTAGTAACTCCCCCCTTTGAATCAACCTTGAACAGGCACTTGTACGACGCACAAACCAGCCCGTCCTTATATTCGTAATCTGATTTACTTTGTTTCTCAACTTCTCTATCGCTGGAGTCGGCCGCAATCACGAACAAGTTGGAATGACTCCGAAAGCAGTCATATATCTTTGGTGCCGAAAAAATTTTTTCTCCCCGAAAATAGAGAGAATCAATTCCATTTTCGGTCCTAACAGCATCTTTCTTCCTCTGATTTAATTCCCTCTTCCATTTGAAGAAAAGTTCCTCTCGATATTCACGTTGAGATATTGAGATAATCTTGTCACTCAAACGTTTTTCAGAACCCATGATTTCTTCCGAAATTATTTGGTCGAGTAACGAAAGTTCCCCCCGAGCGTCCGGTTGAATCTCCGAAGACTTTTCCAACCTCTTAACTGTCTTTCCTGTCAAAGGTGGATCTTTTTCTTGTTTTGGCACACCAGCCGAGCCCCCCTCATGCGATGAACCAAAATATTTCCAGGAAATGAGCAGTAACCCAAATAAAATAAATGTAAAAATTATAGCCTTCATCTTTCTTCAAGCTGAGCTCTCACGGTTCTCACCATATCACAATAGACATCCAAAACATTCTTTCCAGGACAAAGAGAAGGCTTATTATTCCCACTGGAAACCTGAACATGGCGATGATTTCTTAACGCCTCGCTATTGATATCATACCTTGCCATTGCTGCGATAGCGTTCTTGATGAAAGCCCTCTTTCTAGCATCTGGGAACGGTTCAGAATCAAACTCTCCTGGTTGATAGTTCCCTAACATACAAATCCCCAAACCTGCTGCTTCATTCGCCCCTCCTGTATGTGCACCCTTCACATATGGCTTTCCATCAAGATCTCGCTCAAGTGTTCTTCCTTCCCACAAAATTCCATCTTTTGTCATTACAAAATGATATCCAATATCTCCCCAATCGTTCCAATTAATATGCCGTCTCTGAATCCTTAAAATTTCTTCAGGTCCATCATTAGAATTGGAAGAGTGATGGATTGTAAGCGCCTTTAACTCGTCCATACCTCCACTAAAATCCTCGGGTTTTATCGCCACCGCATTCCAATCAGATCGATCTTTCAAAACCAAAATTTGGACCGCCTTTTCGCAAACCACTATTCTTTTGTCTACGTATAGTTGTAGTGTTCCCTCCCAATTCGAGTATCTAGGGGTTATTTCACATTTTGAGAGAAAATAATCTTCGATGGTAGGCTCCCACGGATTCGTATCCTTCCACCGCCACTCTATATCATAAGCAGGGCCAAATACCTCAGCGTTAAATTTGTCACCCTCATGACCTCGAAAAGCATAAACTTGGGAGACGTTCGGAGTTATTCTTAGCCCAGTTTGTCTGACCATATCGTTACACTGAGCTTCCCCCTCCCCAGCGATCGCCTTTATTGTTATATCACCACGATCCAAGCTCTCTTTAAGTGTTTCTATGTGCAACGTAGCAACTCTACCTTCTGGCGCGAGAAGCTTCCAGGGTATCTCGACTCCCTGAGGTATAAAATTCCCTCCGTCTATTATGGATTCTTTATTTCTTGATGGGCTTCCAGGTCCTGACCATAAGCGAATTTCTGCTTTTGGATCGTTAAGCTTATAGTCATAAAATGGACAATACTTGTTGGATATGACACATCTTTCGGATCACCCGCTTTATACAAAAATTTGATTGTGGCGCTCTGAGGGTCAAAGGGCTTCTTCAACTCGAGTTTTGCAATAGTAAAACGCAAGCCCTGAACTTCATTATCCCTTTCATCATTGGGGTTTAAGTCATAACCATCAGCCCAATCGGGCACCCCATCGTCGTTAATATTATTAACACAAAGAAATTTTCCCGGTCTCTTCCCAAACCTCGGAACCCTTTGTTCAGAATACTCAATCTGATCCTCAAAGTCTGTGCGCCCAGGTGCTCCAAATCCATCGGTGTTGTCTGAATCCACATCAAGGTCGACCTGATAAACTGTAGTCATTTCAGTTCGTTCATCGAAAGATTCGCCACAATCTAATTTCGCGACTATTACAACATCGTTTTTCAAACTACTATGTGCTACACCCTCAAGGTAAAATTCTTTTGAAACTGAAGAATTAGGAGGAACAAACCAGGAGCGTTCGGTAAAAAGTTCTTTTTTCTCGCTATCTTTCCATAAAACTCCACCAATTTTCTCACCGCCCGCCCTGAGTAATAGGCTCAGAGTTCCTCCGTTCTCACCAGTTGTCACTGTCACCACTGCAACCTTCAAATCATCATCACCTAATGAAGGGGAATGAGTATAATCCCACTCCTCATATGACTGCTGCCCTGGAGACTGGTCATCATCATCGTTAACACAAAGAAAACTAGGAAGGGCCAGTGAAACACTGCACGAATCAGGAGTGGGGTCTTGATAGCCAAAATCAGTTGGAACAAGGCGTCGCCAACTCGAACTGCTAAGTTGGACTCCTGGGTAGGAATTGATATTTGATTCGGTTTCATCACTTGGAATCAAAAACCTAGTTGGCTCGTAATCAAAATTCTCTCCTCCATCTGTGGTGTCCATAGTGTTCAGATTCAAAATCCGAGGTTCACTCGAAGCATTCTTCGCAATCAAGCGCGCGGTAATGATCGCGTTCTCAGGCCCCATCGTCATCGGCAAGGGCCACCCGACGGCTTGTCCGTTGACGACCGTTGCGCCGTTAATTGCCAAAACTCGGAAATTGACATCAAGGCTGTATTCGTCAACACTCTGCCTCGGCTCATTGGTTTTGGTGTCAACCCACCTTGCCTCAACAACCAAGAAGTATTCCTCGAGTTGCGCCACCTGACCTGGAGTGACCGGGGCTGGCTTCTCTGATGAGTCAGCCGGAGACGTCCCCGACATCAATTCCGTATAGTTGTCTACCCCATCGCCATCGAAGTCACCAATAATTGCAGGCCCATAATGATCATCGTGGAAATCGTGAGTGATGAGTCTTGCAAAAGTCTTACCCGTCGGGAACTCTTCCACCCAATAGGAAATCTCTTTTCCCTCTCCTTTTTCAACAACAGGGACGAACACCCAGGACTCCAAGTCGTCAGAGACCTGAATCAGGAAATTTCGTCCTTCCACCCCATGCCATTTGAGATCTGCAATCCCATTTCCTCTTGATTCGATCCTCAGTGGCGGCTGTGGCCCGAGCGGCATCGCTCCAATGGCCTGGGGCGTTCCTATGTTGTAATTCTGGGCTCCAACGATTCCTACAAGGATGAAGGAGAGTAGAAAAATGATCTTTTTCATGGTGTTTAAAGTGCTGTCTTAAATTTGCTTTTTGGCCTAGCTGTTCTTTCCGAAACGAACTCTCAGGGTCTTCTTTTCTTTGGGCCGATTTCTTTCCTCCTCTCGCTGTCGCCTGTTTGCCTCCTGACGCTTTCTTTTTGCCCTTCGGAGTTCTCCTTGCTTCCTCGCATAAAGGCGATGCAGCCCTCTCACAAACTTCATCTCTTCCCGATTTCTGGGGCTTCCCTCAACCATCACGAATGTTGGCCCTCCGTCTTGAAGCCTTGGCAGGTCGCTAGGAACTTTCGGCACCTCCACCTCTTCTCCCCTTCTTTTCCGCTGCCTCAATTCACGGAGGTTGTGTGAAGAGTTCATGACCATCATCCCATACTTCACTTTACGCCACTTGAAGTTGTCAAAAGCCCCTGCAATGTCACAGAAAGGAACATTGCTGACCGCCTCGTGCCATTCATCACTTGTTGAATTAAATTTCTTCCAGCGCAGCTTGGTCATTCGCGGGAAGTAGCAAGTAGACATGACGTGATACATTCCCCCGTCTTCCAGCTCAACAACCGCTGATTTTTGAGCCTTTTTGTCGCCAGCCTTGGCCTTCCGCTTAGATCTTTTGGGATTCTTTTCTTCCTCAAGAATTTCGGCCTTCTCGAAAATGACTCGGCGACCGTTCACTTTAGTTTCGACCGTCTCGATCACCCTGGAAGGTGTCACAATAGGATCCGGCTTGGGGGCCGCCTCCTGGATGGTTCCGTCATGGATTTCACCGATGATTTCTGGCTCTTGCGAAAAAACAGAGCCCAGTGAGAGGGTTGAAATGATGATTGCTGAGGATATAATTCTCATATGATGGATTGAGGTGTTGAAAAACGTCTTCGTTGAGACGTTGGAGCTGGTAGCTCGGCAAAAAATGAATGTCGACTCGAAAGATTCACTTATTTTGATGCTGGTTTTCGGACACCTAGATCCCCTACCATTACTCAGAATCTCCCGACTCTTTACCTGTCAATAGGTTGAAGAGCACACCACTTCTTTTCTCGAAGAACTCAGCAAAGAGCCAACTCTCCTCTCCCGTGAGCTTCTTCCAACTTTCTGTCTGTATCCCAAACTGCTCCCCATCAAATAGCTGACCCCAGCGGGCAGTTTCAGCTGGAAGGAGTTTTTCAACCCGGTCTAATTGCGCCCGATATCGAGCGGACGCCTTTTCATTACTGAGAAGGCCACCTACTTGCAGATGGAGCTTCGCTCGCTTGTTGAAAAGTTCTTTAAAGCGGGTTGATTTGTTGAGGTGTCGCATCAAGAACCCAATCCCGTGGTGATCGGTCAGGATCTTTTGGTTTGCGAGTGGATTGTAATTCAGTCCGGTTTGTCTTCTTCGATTTTCAAATGAGGCCCACTTCTCCCAGAAGATTGGTTCTGCATCCCAACTCACAAAGCGGAATTTGGGCGCGCTTCCCTGCTTTCCAATCAGCCAATAGTTTCTAGTGAGCCAGTCCGTGTTGCTGCTGTATGAATTCAACAAAACGAGATCAATAAAGGCGTTGAGATCGAGATGCTCTTGGAGTGTTCTGAACGTCTCTGGGTCATCTAACCCACCTTTCTTGATGAACTCCTCAAGTTGATTTCGCGCTTCCTGAGAACCCGACCTCAAGCCATCTGCATTAAAGACGTCATACCCCTCATCTTCCCCTCCCAGATGAGCCGAGGCAAAGTGTTCGTCGGGGCGTTCGCACACGTCATAGACCCCCCAATAGCTCCCATTCAGAAACAAGTGAACCCATCGGTGATGAGGAGCCAAGTGGCCCATGAGACGATGAGTCTCCGCCGTCCATCGATCGTTCACATACCTGGCATTCTTTCTCCACTGGGGATTTTGAATCGTCCAGGAATCGTGAGTTGGATTTCTAAGGATCAGTGAATCAAACTGCTTCACCTTGGATTCAGGAAAGATCTTCGCTTTGAATTTGGGGGCACCAAATTTCTTCTGGAACATCAATCGGAACGACTTCTTCTCTGAGCGAGTTCGACCCGCAGCTCCTTGAATCTTGATCCCGCAATTGACTTGAGCGGATTTCTTTTTAGGTGGGATCCATTCAAACGAGCAATGCTTCTTCCACTCTTCACCTTCTTTGAGTGGGTTAGTGTAGATCCCCTCCTCACCGAAAACATCATCATGACTCGCGACAATCGAAACAATGGGGGCGGCACTGAAACTCTTGATGACCTCTGCTCTGTATTCGTCGGAAACAACCATCTTGAACTGCTTCAAGATATCGGCAGGAAACAGATAGGTGTGCGTCAAAACCGTGGAGCGATCATTACCCTCTCTCACATAGGCTCGAACAATCATCGTCTTATCGACCGGAAGGACCACGGGCTTCCCGACTTCAACAACCTCTCCATTCACCTCCGAAGGCATGGTGCCATCTGTCGTGAAAACAATTTGAGCTTCTGGCCGTTCACAACTAATCACAACTTGGAATTGGCGATCATAAATCCCTCGCTGACTCGAAAAATGAGGATCGAGACCATCGACACCTGAAGCCCACGAACCAGCTCCGGTGAAGAGGAAAGCTAGCAATAAGAGGATTTTACGTGGCGATTGCAACAAGGCGGGATTAGCAATTTGGGAAGCAGATGTGAACTGCTTTCTCCCCTCCTAAAGCCGCACAATCAGCTCCTTAAATCCACCATCCTTTTTCCTCTCAACCCGATTTTCAATCCCATTCTGCC
>JAHDGN010000158.1 GCA_020627645.1 Akkermansiaceae bacterium | reverse complement strand
CTGGACTCCATAAATGATCCCAATCAGCAAAACCACACTAACAACAAAATATACCCTGCGCACTTGGCCAAAAATGAGCCCTCTTTCTTGAAAGACAAGTAGATACAAAAATACGGACTTTCTTCACCAGAATCCCGATACCAAGAGCACATGGAGAAACTTAGGAATACCCATTCTAGTTTCAAAAATTCTTCCTCAATGGCTCAAATCTGAGCTAAGTTCCTAGGATCAATGAATCCCAGGAAGAAGATTACCCCGGTCACCATATTCAATTTTCTTCTTGGCCGTTCCGACGCAATCCGAGCCATTGCCTCAACCAAACACATCCTCCTCCTTTCCCTTCTATTCATCATCTCATCAGGCCTCGCCCGCAACTACGACCATCACCTTCTTCTCAAAGAACTAAAATGGATCCTCGGGCCATTCTTCATGGCCTTCTTCTCATCCACCTTGATCTTCCTATTGATCAAACTTGGCGGACGCCTCCCAAAACCCACCTCCCCATTCAACAACTATCGAGGATACCTCCGATGCTTCCTCATGACTGCCCCCTTAGCTTGGATCTACGGCATACCCATCGAATCCCTCACTGAACCTCTTTATGCTGCGCAATTCAACTTCACCCTCCTGATCATCGTCTCCATTTGGAGGGTCTTGATCATGATTCGAACCCTACAAACCCTTTTCAATCACAACATTCTCCTTTCTACCCAACTCATCCTGATCCCTGCTTCCCTAGAAATGTTTCTAGGATCACTCATCAAGCGCCTCGACATCGTCGGCCTCATGGCCGGCAACTACCTCTCCCCAGCCGAAACCTTCCTCAGACAAGCAACCGGTTTTGTGACCCTGACCTCCCTCGGAATTTTTGCCTTTCTCCTCCTCACTCTCGTTATCAACCGAGGAGCCTTCCCCATCCCCGAGCGAAAACCATCACCTGCTCCCAAAACTCAAACCAATAAGATCCCACTCACCACCTGGATGCTCCCTCTTCTAGCCATCCTCACCTTCTCCGTTGTTTCCATAAGCCCCCAAGAACGACTCAAAAACAAACACCACCTCCAACAACTGCTCAAAATGGACTCCTTCTCAAACGCTGCAAGATTCCTTGACTCAAAAAATTCAATCGATTTCCCCCCTCACCATAATCTCACCGGACGCCCCGGAAACGACTTCACCCTTCCCAATTCACTCCACCTCCTTGCCAAAGAAGTCACCTGGCCCACCTGGTACCATAACCTACTCGCAAAAGACACGGCTCGATGGTTTGAGAATGCTTCAAAAAATGGCAAGATGATCGAAGGTCACTTGTCCTCGTTCTATCACAAACTTCCAGCCTATCACGACCCTCAACAATTTGCCGACCAACACACTCCCGGAATCAACGTCAAAACACTCCTTAAAGAATATCCAGAACAAGCTACCCCCGCCCCTCTACCCACAACCACAGATCCCCCCAACAACCAATAACTCAAATGCACTTAGGCCTCATCGCTATCAGCGGACTTCGAGTCTGCGACCAAGAGATCCTCCAAAGAGGTCTCAGCTTCCCCAGTCTCGCCGGACGAGCTCAACAAATTGAAGCCCTCCCCTCACTCGGCCTGCTCACCCTCGCCGGAATGACCCCACCCGATATCACTCTCGAATATCTTGAAGTTCGGGACGTCGATCAAGACAACCTCCCCACCCGTTTTGACGCAGTCGCCCTCTCCACCCTCACTGCCACTGCCAAAGAAGCCTACCGACTCGCCGCTAGATTTAAGGAAATCGGCACCACCACAATTCTCGGCGGCCTCCACGCCACTCTCTGCCCCGAGGAAGCTCAACAACACATCGATTGCCTCGCCATCGGAGAAGGCGAATCAATCTGGCCCCAAATGATGGATGACCTCCTCCAAAACAGACTCAAAAAAACCTACAATGCGAAAGACCGCCCTCCCTTCAACTTCTCCAACTCTCCCATCCCCCGCTTCGATCTCCTCTCTGCCGATCGCTACCCTAGATTTACAGTTCAAACCCAACGCGGCTGCCCCCTTTCTTGTGAATTCTGCGCCGCCTCCATGCGACTGTCCCCCATTTTCCGAACCAAACCAATCGACCGCATTATCTCCGAAATAAGACTCCTCAAAGAACTCTATCGACGCCCATTCATTGAATTTGCAGACGACAATACCTTTGCCGATAAAAAACACGGGCGCGCGCTCACCAAAGCACTCACCAAAGAAGATATCCGGTGGTTCACCGAAACGGACATCTCAATCGCAGATGACGAAGACCTCATCAAAATGATGCGTGACGCCGGGTGCCAACAAATCCTCATTGGATTCGAAAGCCCTACATTTGCGACAATGGACGGAGTCGAACTAAAATCAAACTGGAAAGCCCGCCGCACCGGGCAATATCTTAAAGCGGTCGAGACGATCCAAAAACATGGAATCACCGTCAACGGCTGCTTTATCTTTGGCATGGACGGAGACGGCCCCGAAAGCTTCGGTAACGTCCTCGATTTCGTTCAGCAAAGCGGCCTCTATGACGTCCAACTTACCTACCTCACCCCCTTCCCTGGGACACCACTTCACAATCGGCTCACCCAAGAAGGACGTATTCTTGCTCAGGATGCCTCCGAAAAGTGCACCCTATTCGACATCAACTTTCAACCCGACTCCATGAGCATTGATCAACTCAGAAATGGATACCTCAAGCTGGTCTCAAAAATCTACCACCCCAGCTTTGTCGAACAACGATACCGAAATTTCCGATCGCAAATAAGAAAGCGAATCAAAGCCCAACGAACAAAAAAATCACCCTAACCAACGTCCTTTTTCAAATCTCGGATCACCTGGTTCAAATAGTCAGCCGCCCCCTGAACTCTCGAAAAAAGAATCGCCCCTTCCAAACTCGAAAACACAAGCCTCGCCTTCCGCTGACTCTCTCCAGCTCCTTCACCTAAACCACGAAACAGCGACTCCAGCCACTGAAGGTTATCACCCTGAAAGTTTCCTAGCAGGTCCCGAACCTTTTCACTCAATAAGCTATACTCACCCGCCAAAACTCCACAAAAACAAGCGCCATCCCCCTCTCCAATCGCCTCCTGAAAAGCCGAAAAGTATCGCTTCAAACCTCCCCTCGCGACCGGTTCCCCAATCAAATCAAAAAATTCCCGATGATACCGTTCAGCCAGCGCACAGATCAGATCATCCTTATTTTCAAAATGATAGTGAACAGACGAGCTTTTGATATCCAAAGCATCCGCAATGGTTCGAAAACTAAATGCTCCGGTCCCCCCCTTGCAAACCGCCTCCTCAGCAAAATCCAAAATCTTTGTTCGTGTATCACTCATACAATTGATGGCAAATCCGCCAACGCTTCTAAATGCTGAGCTGATGTCCCGCAACAGCCACCTAAAACTTTTACATCATAATCACGATGAAACAAACCCATCGCCTCGGACCAACTCTTTAGATCATCAGCGACCGTTTCAGATTTACCATCTAGATCGCACACATCTTTTGACGAACCATTTGCCTGAATCCCAATCAACCGACCAAGTTGCCCTGGATCATAAGATCCAAGATGAAAATTGGGATGGGTACAATTCACGAAGTAACCCTCTGGACGTCGAACGACATTCTCATCCTCGTCAATCTCACAAAAAGCCTCATTAAGAGCCTTCCCATCAAGAACTCGACCATCAACTCCCGTACAAAAACTTAAAACATAAGGGTGATCCAATTCAGAACAAAGTCGAGCAATCCCGTGTGCTTCAGACACCGCTGGCATCGTCTGTGCCAAAATCAAATCAGCCTTAGAATTCACTAACTCATTCAACTGAGCTGAATGAAATCGATAGGATTCATCCGAACTCAAAGCAAGATCCGCTCGATAGCAGTCATTCCTCGGGCCTACCAATGCTCCAACAACCACCGGAACCGTTGGCGAAAATTCCTCCTTTAAACTGACCATAAAATCAACCGCATCAGAATTGATACCTCGAGACACCCCTGCATCGCCAATCCGCTCATGATCAAGCCTCCAAGTGGGGGCGGTCAGAAGAATCGGGAGACCGTATTTTTCAGCAATTCGCAGATAGCTTTCATACACTCCCTTGAGATCATCATGATTAGGGTGATTCTTGTAAATAAGAGGAGAAGTGAAAAGTGTCGGATGTAAATTCACGCCCGAAATCCGACTAAGAGGTTCATAGACCGCACATTCAGCCAAAATTTTCGGATACCGCTTAAGTAATTCTGAAATCGTAAAGTGAGACACTTCCAGAACAGATGATCAGAAATAGCCAACAATTTGAAACCCTATAAAAATTCCCTACCCCGATACGAAAAAACTCAATTTCTCTCGATGACCTCTCAGGCAACCGACTTCAATCAAGAAAACTTGTGAAATTTCTGCAGAATGTGCGAATCGAAAACGTCTTCTATTGGGAAAGCTCTAAAATAGGTGAGTTCCATGCGTAATCGCTCCTCCCGCTCGAATCGCAGCAGCAATATGAGTTACTTCAGCCAACTCTTCATCCGTAGCTCCTTCTTTGCGGGCGGAATCGCGATGGAAATCAATGCAATAGCCACACTGAGTCGTCAATCCCACAGCAACCGCCATAAGCTCTTTATACTTTTTGGGAATTGCCCCGTCCTGAAAAACCGCTTTACTGTAATTCCAAAATGCCTGAGTAGCTTCCTCTGCTGCTTCTAGTTTTGGTAACTTTTTGAGATTGTCGTTAGAAAACATATTCATTCCAAGTTAGTTTCTTCCTGCCATCACACCACCATCAATATCCCAGATAGCCCCGGTAACCCACGAAGCATCATCACTTAAAAGCAACTCAATGGAGGCAGCTACATCATCCGGCCTCCCCACACGCCCGATCGGATGAAAACCATCAAACCCGGCCAGTGATTCTTCGATCTGATCTTCCTCGATAAAGGACTTGTAAATCGTCGTCACAACAACCGCAGGAGATACCGCATTGACCCGAATTCCATAATCACCCAACTCCATCGCCAGATGTTGAGTGAGAGCATGAAGGCCCGCTTTCGCCATCGAATATGAACTCGATGGAGTCGCCTTAACCGCCTGCTTTGCCCACATCGATCCAATATTCACAATTGAGCCTCCTTCATTTTTTTTCATATTTTCAGCCACAGCTTGCGTAATGAAAAAGATCGCTTCATTGAGATCGTGATAAGCTCGGTAATCTTCCTGCGATTGCTCCAAAAATGGTTTGGGGGCGAAATACCCTGCCGCGTTCACCAAACCAGCGATATGACGTCGCTCACTCCGAATTGCTTCAATCAACTGATTGACCTGTTCTCCATCATAAAGATCACACTCAATCGTCTCAATAGTTGCTGACCCAACTTCACTAAGCACCCCCCTAGCATCATCAAGCCCCTCCCTCCCCCTTGCGACAAGAGTCACAGAAACCCCCGCCTTCACTAACCTCTTCGCCGTTGCCAAAGCCATCCCCTTAGACCCCCCAACTAAATATTTTTTCTTTCATCGTTTAACAATCTTAAAACCCTTCCTCATTCAAAGGGTCAACACACCTATCACAACTACCTATCGATAGGTCAACTTTTTTCACAAAAAAAGATTCATTGAGACCAATGAATCTTGAAACTGAATTGATCCTCCGTTAAGGACACCACCCTTTTACCTCAATGGCACTACTCTTGGCCAAGCAGCATGAACATGAGAAGAATGTCCTTTGTCTCCCGGACCCAATGTTTCCGTCGCCCCCAACTCTCGGCACCTTGCTAAAAATTTCCTCCAGTAGGGGTTACTATATCCAACCTTCACCCCATTGATAAAATCAACATCAAACGCCAAACCTGCATAGTGCCGTGACGTCCGACTATGAGAAGCACCCGCCATCGAAGTAACCCGGATTCGATACCCTTCTTGCACCAAGATTTTCATCGCACGCAACATTCGAGGATCCAACTTCACATAACCTCCTGGCGCGGTCCCATAAGAACTCCTCTTCACAGCCTGACCAGCAGCAGCCTGACGAATATTATCTAATGCCGTCGCGCCGTCTACACGCCCGCTCACCTGACGAGGTAACCAGGTGACCTGACTCGAATTCTTCAACCACATCGCAGTATTCTGAGGCAAAGCACCTCTCTTAACAGACATGGTTGAACCATAAGAACCACTTGCAATATGCGGCTCTTGGGTCACACAACTCATCAAAAAAACACCAACCAAAGTCAGGGCAACGGGGAGGGAAAGAATGAACTTCTTCATTGCGTCTAGGATGCCCTTCCCTCAGCGAAAAATCAACCCTCCAGTATTCCCATCCTTATGATAAGAACACCTTTCCCCTTGCTATCCCATCATAACCAGCTACCCCTCCCCCGCACCGGGCCGACAGATCCGGAATATCCCCACCCTTTCCCATCGACGAGAGATTGGCTCCGGATCACCAAAAATCCTCGTCGAAATTCGCTGACGGCTCATCTGCCCAATCCAGCAAACCCAAGCCAAATGAACCAACTTAAATTCACGGATCTCGCTCTTGCCGAACCCATCCAGCGCGCCCTCGCCAGCCAAAACTACATTACCCCATCCCCCATTCAGGCCCAATCCATCCCACCCCTGTTACAAGGACACGATCTTCTAGGCATCGCCCAAACCGGCACTGGTAAGACCGCCGCCTTCTCTCTCCCTATTCTCCACGCCCTCCACAAATCCCCCCAAAGAACCTCCCCAAAATCAGCTCGAGTCCTCGTTCTCACCCCCACCCGAGAACTCGCCAATCAGATCGCCGACAGTTTCCAAACCTACGGCAAACACCTTAAGCTCTCTCAAGCTCTCGTCATCGGAGGCGTGAATAAAAACCCTCAGATCCGAACCCTCAAACCCGGTGTTGACATACTTGTCGCTTGCCCTGGAAGACTCCTCGACCATATCAACGAAGGAGATATCAACCTCAACAACGTCCAACACTTCGTCCTCGATGAGGTCGACCGCATGCTCGACATGGGCTTCCTCCGCGATGTCAAAAAAATCATCGCTACTCTCCCCGCAAAAAAACAATCACTCTTTTTTTCCGCCACCCTCCCCCCAACCATCAAAGACCTCGCCCACTCCATTCTCCAAAACCCCAAAACCGTCACCATCACCCCAGAGAAAACCACCGCCGAAAAAGTCGACCAAGAAGTCTGCTTCACCGACAAAGAATCCAAAAACCAACTGCTCCTGCAACACCTCAACGAACAAAAAGGAAAAGGACTCACCATCGTTTTCTCACGCACCAAACATGGTGCCAATAAAATCTGCAAGTTTCTCAACGCGAACAACCTAGTGCGCTGTCATTGCTAAAATTTCGGGTTTCTTAAATAAATTTTTTTCAGT
>JAHDGN010000157.1 GCA_020627645.1 Akkermansiaceae bacterium | reverse complement strand
ATCACCCATAACAAAGCCACCAATCCCCCTACCGTAAACAGAACAAATTGCATCACATCAGTCCAGATGACTGTTCTCATTCCCCCCATAAGAGTCCACCCGATAGCAAAAACCCCAATAATTAAGATACACCACTCAAACGGAAGGCCCGTGACCACCTTAAGAGGCAAAGCCGCCACCAAAACTCTCACACTCTGCCCCAAAATAGACCCAATCGTAAAAAAGATCGTCGCCAGCGTTTTGAGATGCGGCTTAATTCGTCGCCCCATATAATCATAAGGGCTATAAATTTCCTCCTCGTAAAACACCTTAACGAACACCATCCCTACGATCACCCGTCCAATGATTGATCCAATCCCCCATAGCATGTATGTAAAGTTTCCACTGGCAGCCATCACTCCGCCAGGAACCCCAATAAAAGTCACACCACTAATCTCCGTCGCGATAATCGACCCGGAAACCGCCCACCACGGCAACGATTTTCCACCCGCAAAGAAGTCCTTAATCGTTGCCTGCTTCCCTGCCATCTTATGACCAATCACAGTCGTCAGAATCAAATAACCAAAGAGCACAGCCCAGTCGACCGGAGTAAACCACCCATTCATCACCCGGAACATGCCCACCACCCCACCACCTGTCCATCCCCGACCCCAACAATTTCAACAATCTCGAGTAATTAGCCTTGAGGCCCCAGTCCGCCCTACTTACGGTTTACCAACCGAAGAAGGAGGATACCTATCAACAACCAACACACATTCGTCGCTGGCATCATCCCCGCCCGCTGGGCCTCCTCTCGCTTCCCCGGAAAACCCCTACACCCCCTCCTCGGAAAACCCCTCCTACAACACGTTTTTGAACGCGTTTCTCAATGCAAACAACTTGACCACGTCCTCATCGCAACCGATGACCCGCGAATCAAAGAACTTGCCGACTCCCTCAACGCCCCCGTCGCCATGACCCGGAACGATCATCCATCAGGGACCGACCGCATCGCCGAGGCCGCAACACAAATTCCAAACTCCACCCACATCATCAACATCCAAGGAGATGAACCACTCATCGACCCCCAACTCATCGACACCCTCGCCCTCAAACTCCGCACCTCTCCAGATCTACCGATGATCACGGCCGCCTCTCCTCTCGACAACCCCAACCTTCTCAACAACCCAGACATCGTCAAAGTCACCCTCACCACCGAACAAAACGCCCTCTATTTTTCCCGCTCTCCCATTCCCTATCGTCGCACTCCCCAAACCAACCTCCCAAACTACCGACACCTGGGCATCTACGGATACCAAAACAACTTCCTCCAACACGTCATCTCACTCCCCCCCTCCCCACTCGAAATTGTCGAAGGACTAGAACAACTACGCGCGCTAGAAAACGGACACCAAATTCACGTCCACCTCACCGATCACCAAGCCATCGGACTTGACTCCCCAGACCAAATCGCACTCATCGAATCTCTGCTCACTCAAACACCATGAAATACATCTTCGTCACCGGAGGCGTCGTCTCCTCACTCGGCAAAGGACTCGCCGCAGCCTCAATCGGCACCCTCCTCGAACACCGAGGGCTCAAAGTCCAACTTCAAAAATTTGACCCCTACCTCAACGTCGATCCCGGCACCATGTCACCCTACCAACACGGAGAAGTCTACGTCCTCGACGACGGAGCCGAAACCGATCTCGACCTCGGACACTACGAACGATTCACCCACGCCAACCTCTCCCGCCTCAACTCACTCTCCTCAGGGCAAGTCTTCGACTCCGTCATCAAAAACGAACGAGCCGGCAAATACCTCGGCGCCACCGTCCAATTCATCCCCCACGTCACAGACGAAATCAAAAACCGCCTCCACCTCGCCACCGAACGCGAGCCCGACACCGATGTCATCATCACCGAAATTGGCGGAACCGTCGGTGACATCGAAGGACACCTTTTTCTCGAAGCCCTCCGCCAATTCTCACTCGACGTGGGCCGCGAAAACGTCTGCTTCATCCACGTCACTCTCCTCCCCATGGTCAAAGCCGCTGGCGAAATCAAAACCAAACCCACCCAACAATCCGTCGCCAAACTCCGAGAGATTGGAATCCAACCAGACATCATCATCTGCCGCACTGAGCATGACCTCGACGACGACAATCGCCGCAAAATTGCCATGTTCTGCAATGTCCCCCAAAACAACGTCGTTGCCTTCCGCGACGTCAAACACACCATCTACCAATGCCCTCTCGATCTCCGCAAAGACAAAATTGATCGACTCGTCTCTGATGCCCTTGGACTCGACTCCCAAACCCCAGACCTCACCCTCTGGCAACAATTCGTCGAACGACTGATCAACCCCACCTTCAAAACAAAAATAGCCGTCGTTGGTAAATACATCGACCTCAACGACGCCTACAAATCAATCTACGAATCCATCACCATCGCCGGCGCCGCCCACGATACCGAAGTCGAAATCATCAAAGTCGACGCCGAAGACATCGAAAAATCCGACGCCAAATCCATCATTGGAGAAGTGAACGGCATCCTCATTCCAGGCGGATTTGGAGAGCGCGGAATTGAAGGCAAAATCCTTGCCGCTCAATACGCTCGAGAAAACCAAATCCCCTACTTCGGCATCTGCCTAGGAATGCAAATCGCCACCATCGAATTCGCCCGAAACGTCTGTGGACTCGAAAAGGCCGATTCCACCGAATTCAACAAAGACACCCCACATCCCGTCATCTCTCTCCAAGAAGAACAGCAAGGCATTACCGACATGGGCGCCTCAATGCGCCTCGGCTCCTGTGAATCCATTGTGCACCCCGATACCATCGCTCACCAACTCTACAACCAAAACACCACCATCCATGAACGCCATCGACACCGCTACGAATTTAACCCCGCCTACAAAGAACAGCTCACCAACGCAGGTCTCATCATCTCCTCCGTCTCCAAAGAAAAAGGACTCGTAGAAATCATCGAAGTCAAAGACCACCCCTTCTTCATCGCCGCTCAATTTCACCCCGAATTCAAATCCAAACCCAATCAACCCCACCCCATCTTCTCAGGATTCATCCAAGCATCACTCAAACACCACTAAAAAGCCCCCCTTATGACTCACTGATACTCCTTCACATTCAATTCTCAAACCAATCCCCCCTCAATCAATGAATGCAGAACGCCTCATCGTTGGCCTCTCCGGTCCAGAACTCACCAAAGAAGAAGAATCCCTCTTCCGTGATATCCAACCTGCCGGATACATCCTCTTCTCAAGAAACCTTATCTCACCCTCTCAAACCAGAGAGCTTACCGACTCCCTTCACACCCTCTCCTACGACACCCCCTTTATTTCCATCGACCAAGAAGGAGGACGCGTCTGGCGAACCCGCGAATTCAGCGCCTCCCCCCCAGAAGCTGCCACCTTTGCCGAAAAAGCAACCCCTCACCAGACCTCACTCTTCGGCGCTCTCACTGGTCAACTCCTCGAGCTCCTCGGCTTCAACTTTAACTTCGCCCCCGTCCTAGACCTCGACCACTTCCCAGACCAAAAAAATGGTCTTCGAGGACGCTGCTGGGGAAACGAATCACAGAGCGTCATCACTAAAGCCGGACTTTTCAACCGCTGGATGCGTAAACAAAACGTCCTCTCTTGCGGCAAACACTTTCCCTCCAACGGACTCGCCAAATCCGACCCCCACCATGACCTACCAGTTGCAGACATCTCACTCACCGACCTCCTCAAAGAAGACCTCCTCCCATACACTGCTCTCGCTCCCGAACTTGATGCCATCATGGCATGCCACCTCCACTTCCCTCGACTCGATCCAGAATACCCCGCCTCACTTAGCAAAAGAATTCTCACCGACCTCCTCCGCCACCAACTAGGATACAAAGGCCTCATTCTCACAGACGACCTCGACATGGGCGCGATCACCCAGAAATACGGCCGCGGTAACGACATCAAACTCGCTCTCGAAGCCGGGGTTGATATCGCTCTCGTCTGCCACCAATTCGCAAACCTGCGCGAAACACTCGATTCCCTCAACATCATCGATCACGATACAAACCGACGAATTCTCAAAGTCAGAAAGAAACTCAAATCACCTCCAGATTATTCAGAGTCTAGCTGGAACAATATCAACCAACAACTCACAGACCTCACCCGTGACCTCACCGGCACTGATCGGTTCACCCAATCACGCCCCACCCAAAGCCCTGTCGAAGAATATTGAGACCCCCTAGTCCCTCACGACTCCCCCCCCGCTACAACAACCAAACCCAAGCCATTACCCACATGGCACTCAAGAAAACCCGTTGAACAAATTCATCTTTTTTTAGCGAATTTGAAATTGCCCTCCTTCCCCTGCGATTCAGCGAGTGAATAAGTCACTCAAAATGAAAATCGCATTACTAGCCCTATCATCAATCAGTATCACCAACGCCGCCATCCTCAGCGGAACCGGCCCTCACCTTCCCATCATTGGCCCCCATCACGGAGGCGCAGTGCCGGGAATTCCACACACCATTGCTGCAGGGATCGGAAACTGGAACGGAACATGGACAACCACCGCAGCCACCCCATGGGTTGGCACCTTCAGCGCCACCGGTCCCCTCACAGGATCCGGTTCATCAGGAACCACCCGCTACGACTTTACCACTCTACCCACCGGCAACCTCCCCCCCGGAACAATGTTTCTCCTTGGAGACGTTGACAGCGGTTCTGGAGTAGCGGAAAACTTCGATTTCCGCGCATGGGACTCCAGCGGAACTTTGATTGATCTCTGGCTCGATGAGACAATAGGCACCTATTCCAACGGCACCGGTCCCGGAGGAACCCCACTCATCAACAATATGCCTGGGTGGACCTGGAATTCATCCACCCAAAGCTACAACTTTACTGGAACCACCGTCACTGGAGCCAACCCAAGCTTAGGAGTCATTCTGCAAAACAATCAGAACATCGCCTTCATGGAAGTGGTCAAAGAAAATGGCCCATACGGGTTCTCTCTCCGAGCCCCAAAACAAATTCCCGAACCTTCCTCGATCCTCCTCTCAACCCTCGCCGGAGCATTCTTTGCATTCAGAAGGAAACGCAACAAGTAACCCCTCGCTCCATCCCCCCCTCTAACCAAACAAGGCCATGAGAAGATCCACTGCAAACACACTCCATTCCCACAACCCAAACGAAGCCCTGATCAATTTAACAGGGACAGGTTGTCCGACTGCCAGACGTAGTCACTGCACTCAAGCCGATCTCTCTCAACTCAGACGTAGCTCACACCTACGACCCATCCGAACAAAAAATACCAACCTAGAAAACAACTCCTCAAAACCAAACCAAGTCGATCTCGATTCAATCATCGAACTCATCAACGCTCTAAAACACAACGAAACCGAACCGCCACCTTCTCAAACAAGCAGTCTCATCGCTTTTCCCAAAACACCAGAGAAACCGGACCAAACGAAACCACCACACACAACCAACCACCTGCCAAAATCGCCCACAATTTCCGCCAAACCAAGACGGCGATTAAACCACTACCATACCCTCAATTTCGAAAACCAGCCCCCTTCCATCACCTCAGAACCGAAACAAAACAAAACAAAATCAACCCTCCTCTCCGGACTCGCCTGCCTCATGATCGGCGCCCTCGCCTCATGGATCCTCGCATCCAACAACCTATCCAGTCAGCCGCTAACCATTCAAACTGAAACCCAGTCACCTCCCCCCTCTGCCTCGACAGAAATCCGTACCGAAAGCCAAATGCTCAGAGAAGCAGAAGCCGTCGCCCACGCCTTCTTCGAGTCCACCTCCAAAACAGAAATCCTCAACTACGTTCGCGAACCAAAACTCACGAACTTCCAAATGAAAGGGAGGTTCCAAGACCTCACCTTCCAACAACTCGGTCCGGTCACCAATTTCGAACTCCTAGCCTTCAAAACTGATCAAGAACAACCACGGTTCCTCTTCTCAGTGAGCACCAAAGAGTCTTGGGAAAAAAAATATCTCTGCATTGCTGACGATGGAGACGGCTTCCGCGTCGATTGGCAAAGCTTCATCGGATATAGCGAACTCCCCTGGTCTGAAATTTCTAAGACTTCGCCCGAAGAAACAACCCTAATCCGCTGCCTCTGCAAGCCCGCTTCATACTACAACCACCTCTACCCTGAGACCGATTGGCAATGCTTCGAACTCACCAACCCTAACGAAAACATCACTCTCTACGCCTACACCAAACTCAACTCACCTCAAAACGATCAACTCCTCAAACTATACTCATCTTCTCGCCGCTCACACCTCGAGGCATTCACCACCACCCTCAACGTCTCCACCTCTCCCAAGAGCGAACCCTCCCAGGTTAAAATTTTAGGGACCCCAATTCAAGGGTGGGTCTACTAACCCACAAATTTTCACTTAAACAAAAACATAATGAGAAAAAGAAAACACAACGACACCTGTGCTCCACCATATAATGAAGTGGAGACTAGAACTAAAAATAAAACCGTACTATTTTTGGCAGCTGGATTACTGACCACCGCAACATCACACGCCACCATCATCTCCAACGTCTCCGTCGACTTTCTTGGAGAAGATCAAGCAGGCATGCTTGCACCTCCAGAGCTTGCTGGAGTTGTCGTCGCCAATCAATGGCAAGCAGCTGTCGGAAATACCGGAGGAATTACCCCAATGGACTCAAGCTTCAGCGACACCATCGATGTCTCGTGGAGCGCCCCAAAGAGTGGCATCATTCCAGGCAATAATTTTAGCACATCAGACCGCTTGATGATGCAAGGTTTCATCGCCAGCACCCTTGGCCCATCAGGCGCCACAATCCCGGCCGTGGTCAAAGTGTCCAGTATCGACCTTCCCATCCTCGGCTGGGATTCCTACGACGTCTACGTCTATAGCGACACAGGACTCAACGGGCCAACCTCTTCCATTACTCTAACTGGCGGACCACCTCCTACAACCTTAGCCCACACCGAACACATTCCCGGTTTCGGAACACCCGGCTTTGACAGCTACCTGGACAGCCAAACACTCCCAGATGGCAACTACCTCGTCTTTGAAGGACTTACCAGCAATTCCTTCGCCATCGTAGCAGAAAGTAACCCCAGCCTCTCAGAAATGGCCGCCATCAATGGTATCCAGATCGTCGGACGGGCAATTCCAGAACCCTCCACCGCCGCCGTCAGCCTCATGAGCCTCATCCCACTGCTCATGCGCCGCAGGCGATAAAATCTGCCAATGCGGATCTCGCCTTTTTCTCCTCAAAGAAAAGGGCGAGATCGAATCGCAACAAAGCTCATCCCATCATCGAAAAAATTCCCAAGGAACTCCAACCTCACTTCACCTCTAAAACTCCACCGTCTTTCCCAATGTCGC
>JAHDGN010000156.1 GCA_020627645.1 Akkermansiaceae bacterium | reverse complement strand
GTTAAGGATTAGGGGGAATTGGGGAAATTTTGGGGGGCATCATGGGTGATGATTTACGCGGGGGTGACGGAGATTTCGATTGATTTGCTGGTGGGGGTGTTGGATTGAAGGGCGGTGGAGGAGTGGGGGACGAGGACGTTGGTTTCGGGGAAGTAGGCGGCAGTGGATCCAGGGGGCATGTCGTACGGGACAGCGTAGAAATTTTCAGCGTGGCGAGTTTCGTCATTCCAATGGCTGGTGAGGTTGACGAGTTGGAGCGGTTTGATGGAGCGGCTAGCCATGTCTTGGGGGTTCATGAAGATGATGCGTCGACCGGTGGAAATGCCTCGGTAGCGATCGTGTAGGCCGTAGACGGTGGTGTTGTATTGGTCATGGCTGCGAAGGGTCTGAAGAGTAAGGTGGCCGTCGGCGACTTGAAATTTTTCGACTGAAGAGGGGAGGAATTCGGCTTTGTTTGTTGCGGTTGTCCAGGTGCGTTCTTTGGCTGTGTTGGGAAGGTAGAATCCTCCTTCTTGGCGGACACGACTATTGTAGTCTTTGAAGATGGGGAGAATATCTTCAATGAGGTCGCGGATCAGGTCGTAGTTTTGTGAGAGGTGAAGCCAGTTGATTTGTGAGGTATTACCGACAGTAGCATGGGCGAGGCGGCAGACGATTTCGGTTTCGCTGAGGAGGTGGTCTGATGCGGGTTGAAGGTGTCCGCGTGAGGTGTGGACAACGGACATGGAATTTTCGCAGGTGACGAATTGTTCGATGCCATTTTTGAGGTCGATTTCGGATCGGCCAAGACAGGGGAGGATGAGGGCGGTTTTGCCGGTGACGAGGTGGGAGCGGTTGAGTTTGGTGGAGACGTGGACGGTGAGGTCGCACTTGCGCATGGCTTCGGAGGTGAAGTTGGTGTCGGGGGTGGCTTGGACGAAGTTGCCGCCCATGGCGAAGAAGATTTTGGCGTCGCCTCGATGCATGGCGAGGATGGATTCGACGGTGTCGTGCCCGTGTTTTCGTGGGGAGGTGATGTGGAATCGTTGGTCGAGGGCGGCGAGAAATTCTTCGGGCATTTTTTCGTAGATGCCGACGGTGCGGTCGCCTTGGACGTTAGAGTGTCCGCGGACGGGGCAGAGTCCGGCGCCGGGTTTGCCGATGGCGCCGAGAAGGAGGTGAATGTTGATGACTTCGCGGATGGTGTCGACGGCATTGCGGTGTTGGGTGAGACCCATGGCCCAGCAGGTGATGATTTTGCGCTCACCTTTGAGGATGTTGTCGGCGAGTTCTTTGAATCGTGGGCGGGAGAGACCGCTTTTGTGGAGGAGGTCGTCCCAGTCGGATTCGTGGACGGCTTTTTGGTAGTCTTGGAATCCGTGGGTATGCTCTTTGATGAAGTCTTGGTCGAGGATGGTACCGGGGTGTTCGTCTTCGCGTTGGAGGAGTTCTTTGGCGAGTCCACGGAGGAGGGCGTGGTCGCCATTGAGGTCGACTTGGAGGTATTGGGAGGCGAGGGGGGTGGATTTTCCGAGCATGCCGGAGATTTTTTGGGGGTGGGCGAAGCCGAGGAGTCCGGCTTCGATGAGGGGGTTGATGGCGATGATTTGGCCTCCATTTTTGACGCAAATCTCGAGGGAGGTGAGCATTCGCGGGTGGTTGGTGCCGGGGTTTTGGCCGATGGAGATGATGGTGTCGGCTTGGTGGAGGTCGTCGAGGGTGACAGTTCCTTTGCCGACGCCGACGGCTTGGTTCATGGCGGTGCCGCTGGATTCGTGGCACATGTTGGAGCAGTCGGGGAGGTTGTTGGTGCCGAAGTGGCGAGTGAAGAGTTGGTAGAGGAAGGCGGCTTCGTTGGTGGTTCGACCGGAGGTGTAGAAGATGGCTTGGTCTGGATCGGGGAGGCTGTTGAGTTGGTTGGCGATGAGTTGGAAGGCGTCGTCCCAGGAGATGGGGGTGTAGTGGGTGGCACCTTCTTTGAGGATCATGGGTTCGGCAAGGCGGCCTTGTTGGTCGTGCCAGTGGTCGGATTGTTGGTCGAGTTCGGTGACGCTGTGTTGGGCAAAGAATTCGCGGCCGATGGTTTGCGACATGGCTTCTGAGGCGAGGGCCTTGGCTCCGTTTTCGCAGAATTCGAATTTGGATCGATGGTCGTCGGGGTCGGGCCAGGCGCAGGAAGGGCAGTCGAAGCCATCGGTTTGGTTGATTTTGTTGAGTCCTGACATGCCGCGAGTGACACCGGCTTTGCTGAGGACGTGTTGCATGGAGGATTTGACGGCGGCGGAACCGGCGGCGGTGTTTTTTGGTTTGGAGAGTTTGGGAGGGTTGGTGTTTTCGTCTGGCACGAGGTTGAGGGTAGGGGATGTGGGGGATTTGGGAATGTGATTTTTTGGGTCTTGGTTTTGGGGCTTTACCGCGGAGACGCAGAGGTCGCAGAGTGACGCAGAGTGACGCAGAGTGACGCAGAGATTTTTTGTGGCCTTTGGCTGAGTGGAGAGTGGGAAGTGATGACTGGCGAGTTCTTGGTTGTGGAGGCATGGTTGAGGGGCGTGGTTGTGGAGCAGGTCACCGCTAATCCTCGCGAATTTCGCTAATCTTTCCTGGTTGTGGAGGCTTTGGTGGGGAAGACCGGAACCGCGGAAGGCGCAGAAGGGCACGGAACTCTGGTTGATGGGGCTTTGGTTGATGGGGGTTTGGTTCAGGGGTTAGCCTCGGGGGTGGAATTTTTTGTGGACGGATTTGAGGCGTTTTTGGTCTACGTGGGTGTAGATTTGGGTGGTGGAGATGTCGGCGTGGCCTAGGAGTTCTTGGATGACGCGGAGGTCGGCACCGTTTTCGAGGAGATGGGTGGCGAAGGAGTGGCGGAGGAGGTGGGGGTAGATGTTTTGATCGATGCCGGCGTGTTTGGCCCGTTGTTTGACGAGCTGACGGATTCGGGCGGGAGTGATTTGGGTGCCGTGGATGGTGAGGAAGAGGTGGGAGGAGGTTTTGGATGAGACGAGTTGAGGTCGTTCAGAGGTGAGGTAGATTTGAAGGGCTTTGATGGCGCGGCCACCAATGGGGACGAGGCGGGTTTTGTTTCCTTTGCCGGTGATGCGGATGAATTGGTCGTCGAGGTCGAGGAATTCGATTCGGGCATTGGAGATTTCGGAGAGGCGAAGTCCGGAGGAGTAGAAGAGTTCGAGGATGGCTAGGTCTCGTTTACCGAGTCTTTTGTCGGGGTTGATGGAGGTGAGGAGTTTTTCGACCGTTTGGGCGTCGAGGGTTTCGGGAAGTTTGGCGGTGGTTTTTGGGGGGAGGAGTGGTTCGGCTGGATCGACTTCGAGGTGGTTTCGTTTCTGGAGGAAGCGGAAGAAGATTTTGAGGTGAACAAGAGAAATCCGGAGGGAGGAGGCTCCAAGGTCAGAGTTTCGGAGGTGAGTGAGAAAGGAGGTGAGGTCGTCGGTGCCGAGGTCGCGCCATTGAGTGAACTTTTTTTGTTCGGCCCAGTGGAGGAGTTTGTCGAGAGTTTGTCGTACGGAGAGTTGGTAGGCGGTGGAGAGTCCTCGCTCGGTTGCGATGTAGAGAATGAAGCTGTCGACAAGGATCTCCATCGGCTTTAGCCGCAGAGGCAGCCGGGGCAGTCTTGAACAAGGTGTCCGGGAGCGATTTCCGCGAGTTGGGGGATTTCATCACTGATGCATTGTCCGGCGTCACCGAGGGTGTTGCGAGGAGCGAAGGAGCAGCCCATGGGGGGGGTGGTAAGGTTGGGGGGAAGACCGGGAATGGTGTAGAGGGTTTCGCCTTTGGAGTGCATGCCGGGGATGCTTTTGAGGAGGGCTCGGGTGTATGCGTGGCGTGGTTGGGCGAAGAGATTGGAGGCGGAGGTTGATTCGACGATGCGTCCAGCATACATGACGTTGACGTGGTCGCAGACTTGCGAGACGACGCCGAGATCGTGGGTGACGAGGATGACGGCGGTTCCGAGGTCGTTTTGGAGAGATTTGATGAGGTCGAGGACTTGTTTCTGGACGGTGACGTCGAGGGCGGTGGTGGGTTCGTCAGCGATCAGGATGTCGGGTCGGGTGATGAGGGCCATGGCGATCATGACGCGTTGGCGCATGCCTCCTGAGAACTCGTGAGGGTAAGCTTGAATGCGTTTTTCTGGATCGGGGATGCCGACTTCGGCGAGGGCATCAATGGCTCGGTGGAGGGCTTCTTTGGGTTTGAGGTTTTCGTGGAGTTCGAGCGGTTCGGTGAGTTGGGTGGAAATCTTGAGGGAGGGGTTGAGGGAGGTCATGGGGTCTTGGAAGATCATGGAGATCTTTTTTCCCCTGATGGTGCGTAGGGTTTTTTCGTCTGCTTTGAGGAGGTCGGTGCCTTCGTAGACTGCGGTGCCGGCGTGGATTTTTCCAGGAGGTTGGGGGATGAGCCCGAGCATGGAGTAGCAGGTGACGGACTTTCCGGAGCCGGATTCTCCGACGATGCCGAGGGTTTGTCCTTTTTCGAGCGAGAAGGAGACGTTTTCAACGGCGTGGACGACGCCGTTGCGGGTATGGAAGCGGGTGGTGAGGTTCTTGACGTCTAGAATGGCCATCGTTTGTTGGAAGTTGGCGGTTTTTGAGTGAGATGGAAAGCGATTTGGATTTAAGATTGTTGAATTGGGGGTGCTCGTTAGTTGTCTTTTTTGGATCGGGATCGGAAGGAGAGCGGGATAGGGAGGCCGTCGGTGGGGTGTTTATCTTTGATTTGGTTGATGAGGTAGTTGTTGAAGGATTCGACCACGAGGTGCTTGTCGTTGACGAAGAGGACGTATTCAGGGACGGGGATGGCTTGGTAGCGATCGTTGACGGCGGTGGTGGCGTAGAAGAGCTTGAGGCGTTTGCGGTGGCGTTTGTGTTCGGGTGGTGGGTTTTTGATGAAGGCGTCTTGGAGGATGCGGTTGAGGGGGCCGGTGGAGATGACTTCTTGAGCGTTGTCGCGGATTCGGGTGATGGTTTTGAAGATGTGTTGGATGGCGTGTCCTTTCATGGCGGAGACGCAGACGAAGGGGGCGTAGTCGAGGAAGAAGAGTTCGCGCCGGAGGTGTTCGGTCGCTTCTTCGATGCGAGCTGATTTGGGGGCGTCGGGGTGGAAGAGGTCGAATTTGTTGGCGATGATGAGGCAGGGTTTTTTTTCTTCTTGGATGAGTCTGGCGATTTTGCGGTCTTGGGCGGCGACGCCGGCGGCGAGATCGACGACGAGGAGGCAGATGTCAGCTCGGCGGATGGAGCGTTCGGAGCGCATGGCGGAGAAGACTTCGATGGAGTCTTCCATGGACGAGCGTTTGCGGAGGCCGGCGGTATCGATGAGGTTGTGTTTTTCGTTGCCCCAGACGTAGGGAATGTCGACGGAGTCTCGGGTGGTGCCCGCGACGTCGGAGACGATGGTGCGTTCGTCTTTGAGGATGGCGTTGATGAGGGAGGATTTGCCGGCGTTTGGTTTACCGACGACGGCGATTTTGAGTCCTTCGATGAGGTCTTCGGGTTCGGAGGCTTCGATTTCTCGTTGTTGGAGTTTGGAGAGTTCTTCGTCGATGGTTTCGAGGAGTTGGTCGATTCCTCTGCCGTGTTCGGCTGAGGTGGGGATGCCGGAGCCAAATCCGAGGGTGGCGAAGTCTGCGGCGGTGTTGTCGTGGTCGGCGCTATCGGCTTTATTCATCACGAGAACGACGTTGGGATTTGATTTTCGGAGGAGCTGAGCGACTTCTTCGTCGATGGGGTTGATGCCAGCTCGGGCGTCGACGACGAAGACGATGAGGTCGGCTGAGTCCATGGCGATCCGGGCCTCAAAGGTGACCATTTCTGAGAATCCGTCTTCGTTGACGGCGCAGATTCCACCGGTGTCGATGAGTTCGCATGGGGTTTCGGTGGTCGTGCAGGGGGCGGCGATGCGGTCGCGGGTGACTCCGGGTTGGTCATGGACGATGGCGATGCGGCGTCCGGCGAGTCGGTTGAAGAGTGCTGATTTGCCGACGTTGGGACGTCCGACAATGGCGACTTGGAAAGGCGAGATCATGGGGCTTTGATTTGAGATTGAAGAGGTTGGATTTCAGATTTTGGATTTGGAGATTAGACTAACATGGGGACGCCGTCAGGTTTGAGTGCGTCAGCGGGCGGGCCGTCGAAGTGGTCGAGGATGAATTTGTCCCATTGGTCTTTGGTAGATTTTGAGAGGTTTTTGTGGAGAAGGCGGTCGCATTGTTCGCAGATGAGGAGGGGGAAGGGGCCGAAGACGAGATGGGAGCCGAAGGCCATTGAGGCGATGGAGTAGTTGTCGATTTCTGTGGCTGGTGTTTGGCATGAGGCGCATTCGGTGAGCCAGTCTTTGTGGTTTTGATTGCCATCGAGCCGTTCGAGTCGATCGAAAAAGTGGTGCCGTTTTTCAAAGAAGTCGGCCATGGTTTGCTGTGATTGTTCGGAGAAGGTTTTGGCGACGTTTTCGCGGCAGGGGTGGCAGATGGCGTATTCGAGGACGCATTCGGGGCCTCGAAAGACTTTTGCGATGACGTATGGGTCATCGATTTGGTCGAGGCGTTTGTTGCAAGCGAGGCACTCTTCGAATGGTCCGTCGTGTTCGAAGGAGTGGAAGGTTGGCGGAATCTCGCTCATGCCCGACATTGAAGGTGAACCTTTGGAAAGGCGAATGTTTTTCGGGATGAGTTGTCTTTATGGATGAGTTTTGAAATTGGCTACGGATTAGAATTGATCTGTTGGGACGAATCGTAAGACTGCGTGGAAACCATTCGTAATTGAGTTCACCAAATATCATGCAACAGCAACAAGTGACCAACATTCCATTGCCGCCGGAGGATTTAGAGGGAGAGGAAGTCGTCGAAAAGAAGGGCGGGGCTTTTGGTCCGTTTGTTCTGACCTTTCTCGTTTTGACGTTGATTGCTGGCCTGGGGGCGATGGTTTATTTCCACAATCATGAGGTGGTTCAGAATTTGTTGGGTCGTGGTGATTGGTGGATTGAGAATATTGGAGAGTATCACCCTTTAGTTTTGCACCTTCCGATTGGGATCGTATTTGTGGTTTTTGCGATGGAGTTGTTGGGTTGGCTGACTTTTGGGAAATATAAGCCCAAGACTGGGGTTGTGTTGTTCTTTGGCTTTATCACGGCGGTGATCTCGTGCGTGACGGGCTTGATTACCCAGAAGCTGGGTGGCTGGGGTAAAATGGAGGGGTGGGACAGTACTTGGTATCAGCATATGGTTTACGGGGTTGTGTTTACGGGGTTGTTGGGCTTGGCGTTAATTTTTAAGTCGTGGGGTTCGAGAACTGGTGGTGGGCGAGGTTTTT
Source organism: Akkermansiaceae bacterium (assembly GCA_020627645.1). GTDB lineage: Bacteria > Verrucomicrobiota > Verrucomicrobiia > Verrucomicrobiales > Akkermansiaceae > SW10. Next base: position 79 of record JAHDGN010000156.1, on the reverse strand, counting down.
TCTACGCTTTGATGTTATTTGGTTCGGCGGCGGCGATGGGTTGGGGAGCTCATTTGGGTGGAATAACGGCGGATAAATC
>JAHDGN010000155.1:1179-7397 GCA_020627645.1 Akkermansiaceae bacterium | reverse complement strand
GACGAGATCCTGAGGAGTGTCAGGGAGGTGAGCCTGCTTGACGGTGACGGTGAGTGACCCGGTCATTCCAGACGGAGTGGTTGCGGTGATGACATGGGTGCCAGGTTGTTGGAACTGGTGAATGAGGAAGTCGTCAGGTGAGGAGAAGGTGTGAGTGAGAGAGGTGCTTTCATGGCCGAAGACTTCGACTTCCGCGAGCGAGAGCATTTGGTAGCCGTCGCGGTTGTTGCCGATGGTCTGGATTTTGACGAACTGTCCGGTCACGGGATTGGGGAGCGTCCAGGTGTCACTGGCTCCCACGTGACTGCCATTGGAATGGAAGTCGGCCTGAGTGACCAGAGCACCAGAGGCATCGAGAATGGAGATGCGGTAGTTGCTCAAGCGGAAGTCGCAGCAATCGGAGCGGTTCCAGAGAGTGACTTCGTCGATGGAGCGCATTTGTCCGAGGTTGACCTGCCACCAGGTGTTGTCGCCGGTTTGTGAGTGGGTGACGCTATTGTTGAAGTAGCGACCATCACGATTGCCATCGATGGCACGTGATGCGATGCCTCCCCAAGCGGTTGTGGATTGGGTCGCAGTTGTTCCGGGTTGGGTGGCCCAGTTGGTCGCTGGTCCCTCGGCTCCTGGGATGACGAGTGTTGCTGGTTCGTTAGAAGTGGTGGCGGAAGTTCCAAAGACTTGGACTTCGGCGAGGGAGAGCATTTGGATCCCTGCGCGGCTATTTCCGATGGTTTGGATGCGAACGATTTGCCCGGTGACTAGGGACGGGAGTGTCCAGGTTTCAGAGACTCCGCTATGACCAGAAGTAGTGTGGAAGTCTTTCGAGGTGACAAGGTTGTTGGCGCGATCGATGATCGAGATACGGTAGTTGGAGAGGCGTTCGCCACAGCAATCGGTGCGGTTGAAGAGGACGACTTCGTTGATGGGACGGTCTTGTCCGAGGTCGACCTGCCACCAGGTATTTGCAGCGACTGCAGAGTGGGTGACGCTGCCATCCCAGTAGGTTCCATTTGTGTCACCATCGATGGCTTTTGAAGCGATGCCTCCGTGGGCGACGGATGACTGGGTGGCGACAGAGCCGGATTCGAGAGCCCAGTTTTTTGTTTCGCCAGATGAAGAAGCAGTGACTTCATGGCCGAGGATTTCGACTTCGGCGAGGGAGAGAAGCTGGGTGTTGCCTCGGGTGACGCCCAAAATTTGGATTTGCACGCTTTGTCCTATGATGGGTTGTGGCAGGGTCCAGGTTTCGTTTTCGAGGGTGTGCCCTGAACTGACATGGAAGTCTTGGGAGATGAGGACGTTCTTGGATGAATCGAGAATGGAGATGCGGTAGTTGGAGAGTCTGTTTTGGCAGCAGTCGGTGCGGTTCCAAATCTTCACTTCCTGAATGAGGGATGGTTTTGCGAGGTCTGCTTGCCACCAGGTATTTGGAGCGCTTTTGGTGTGGGTGACGCTGAGGTCCCAGTAGCGACCGTTGGTATTGCCATCGATGGCTCGCTCGGCGATGCCGCCATGATCAGTGGACGATTGGGTGGCTACAACGCCATCAAGAAGGGCGAGGTTGATCGCCGGGCCGGAGGGTGACGATGAGGATTGGGCGAGGCCGACGAGCTTGAGGGCATCTCCTTGGCGGATGACGAGGGTTTCTTGGTCAAAGACATTGGTGGGTTCCCATTCGACAGTTCCCATGGTGTTAGATCCGGAGAGGAACTTGAGGGTGTATGGGGTTGGTTGATCTGAAAGAAGTGGGAGATTGGTATACCAATGGTTGTGATCGACTCCGCGTGAGGTGGGAAGATTGTTGATGGTGGCACCCATTTGAGAAAGTCCTTCAAAGAAGGCTGGGGAGGTTCGGGAAAGCGCTGGAGAGGTGATGAGTTGGTTGGGGCCTTCGAGGGTGGTGATGACCCAATCGGGAGTGCCATCGTTGTTGAGGTCAGCCCCGAGGGGTTTAGCGAGATCAATCTTGGTGATAGTGACTTTGCGTCGTGCGAGGCCATTATCAATGCGCATTTCTAGGGTATGTGATCCAGCGGCTAGGGATGGAGTGATGATGCGATGGAGGTTCTTGCGATTTAGGCCGTAGATGAGCTGTGTTTTACCGAGGGATACTCCGTCGATGAAGAGGTCGACGTCGATGACTTCGTTCAAGTAGATGTCTCCTAGCAGATGGGTGTGGAGGTTGATGATCCAGTGGCCGGAATCAGGGACGTTAAAATTCCAAGCGATATTTCCTCTGAAGCTGGCGGGGATGAGGCCGAGGGCGGTGGATTGCCAGGTGGTGGTGGTGTTGAAGTGATTGGAGAGATCGATTTGACCGATGAGCTGTTCGGCCGGGGCGTCACTGAGATTTGGGTTGGTGCCAAAGGCGCGGACTTCATCAGCGTCGCTGAGTCCATCGCCATCGGTGTCGGCATTGGCTGGGTCGGTTCCGAGGAGATATTCTTGGCGGTTTGAGAGGCCATCCATATCGAGGTCTCCGCGTTCCCCCTGGTGAGCTTGGTCGAGTTTTCCGTTATCGTTCGGGTTTAAGCCGTACTCGATTTCCCAGAGGTCAGGTAGGTAGTCGTCGTCATTGTCTTCTGGTTCGATCGCATAAGATGAGAGGGCTGAAAGTGGGATGAGCGATCTGGCGTTTCCGGGAGGGGCCCAGGCGACGCTGACATGATGATCTGTTCCGTTCTCGTGTTGCCCGAGGACTTCAAAAAAGTATTTTTTACCTGCCTCGAGGAAGATTGGTTTGCTCTTTTGCTGGGAGAAAACGTCCCAGAGGTTGGTGTCTGCTCCGTTGGTGCCGGGGCCGGTGCCATATTCAGGTCCCATGGCGGCGATCATTTGTTTGCGATACTTGCTTTGATCTTCACTGATCCAGAGCTCGGATCCGTTTCGGGAGCTGAGCCAGAATTGGTATTCGCCGGTGGTGGGGGCGGTGAGGTACCCACGAATTCTCATGCCGACATTGTTGCGAAGGGCCCGATACCGGATGGTGTTGGTCATGAGGCGGGAGGTAGGTTCTTGGTAGAAGTCGGGGGTGTTGACGAGGTGGGTGACGCCATCAAATGGGACGTTGTGCCATTGTTCGGCAACTAAGAATCCTGGGATCGAGTCCCCCACGAAAGGGTTCGAGTTCCGAGAGGATTCGATCTGATTGACGAGGCCATCGCGGTCGGGGTCGGCGGAGGGTGAGAAGTCGCCTGTTTGGATGGTGTTTGGGTTGAAGCCGTGGGTGATTTCCCATGAGTCCTTGAGTAAGTCTCCATCGAGGTCATTGGGGTCGGTTGATTCGGGGCGTAGGTTGTTTCCTGAAATGAGTGTGAGAGGTTGATAGGAGGAAGTGAAAGCGGTTCGTCCGAGGGCGCGCACTTCCGCTAAGGAAAGGTAGGGTTGGCCGGTGGCATTTTGTCCAAGGAACTGAATCTTGACGGTCTTCCCGAGGATGCCGCCGACTTCGATGAGTTCGACGGCTTCGGTCGCGCTGCCATTTTGATGGAAGTCTTTGCTGAATCGAACATTTCCGAGGGCATCGATCACGGTGACGCGGAAGTTGGAGAGGCGACGGGAAACGAACCACCCGTCGAGATCGCGGTTAAAGATTTCGATACGATCAAGAATGCGATTTTGTCCGAGATCAAGCTGCCACCAGGAATCGATTGCTCCATTGGTGTGGGTGATGGAGTTGTCGGTCCATCTTCCGGAGGTGTTCCCGTCAATGGCTCGGTCTGCGCTGGCGCCCAAAACAGTTGAGGATTGGGTGGCGGTTGAGATAGGGTGTTGAGCCCAGTTGGTGAGAGCGGCTTCTCCGACAAAGGACCATGCGACACTGACCGATCCTCCGCTATTGTGATCTTTGTGACGGACTTCAAAGGCATAGGGAGTCCCACCTTGAAGAGAAATCGGGGCAGAAGCTTGAAGGCGAGATTTTCCCCAGTGATCTGCTAAATTTGAGGAAGTGAGGGTGATGATGCGATTGAGAGAAGTGGGAGAGGTGCCGAGTGATAGGGAGTAGTTTTCATCGCCTTTGATCCAGAAGCGGTATTCTCCGGTCACGGGAGCGATGATGGTTCCTTTCAGGGTTTGCGCAAATGAGGTGTTCGATGACCATGATGAAGTGAGTCCAGTCACTTGATCGGAAATCAATGGTGATTGGGTGCTTTGAGAGCCGAGCCAATTGCCATCGAGCATTTGATCGCTCGGAACATTTTGCCAAAGGGAGCGGCTTGCAACCCCGGAACCTTGCGCTGATAGATTGCTCGTGAGGAGCGTAAGTACGAGGAGGATGGTAAAACGAAGGACTGAAGACATTGCTTTTTGGAAAGGTAAGGTGTGAGGCATCAGCAGGAGGGTTTGATGCTGCGCTCTCTGTTTTTATTTTCATGCAAATCCAAGAAATTTTCCAGTGCACCAGTGGTGTTATTTTATAACGCGGTGTGATTTTGAGTGGTCAAAAAATGATTTTGGAGTCGTGAAATGATTTGATGGTCAGTGCCTTGAGTTCAAAAAATTGAGAAGAAAATTTGTGGGGCTTTGTGAGTTGGGATATTGGAGGGCGGTTGTTTATTTGCGCTCAGGTATCTAAGTTTGGTTAAACGAAAGAGGGGTGTTCGTGCCTGAGAGTGCGAGAGATTTGATCGGGGGTGAAATTAGAAAAGAGATTTGGCACTAGGTTCGATCCATTCATTCCTAAGGGTTTATCGGAGCTTGCTGGTCGGGCTCTGTTGGGCGTTATCTTGAATTATGGAGTGGGTTGGGGAAGAGTATGGTGATCGTGTGTTTTAGGCTGTCTGTCTTTTTGGTTTTTGTGTTGGCCCATCTTGGTGCTGGGGAAAAGGCTCCTCAGTCCTCGGTGAATGCTTTGGAGGAAGTGTTTTCTTCTTTTTCTTCGATTGAGGTCGTAGGAGATGACCAGTTGAAGATTCGGGTTAGGACCCCAATGATTTTTCAGGTGGATGAGCAATCGATTGAGAGTCGTCGGTTGGAGAGTGGGGAAGAGTTGGTTCTTCCGAGAGGGTTTGAGACGCTGCTTTTTTATCGAAGGGATCATTCGATCGAAATGAGTCGCCATGAAGGTCGGTTTTTGTGCAAAGAATCAGTCTGTACTATCTCGTTTGACTGTCTTTTGAGGGTCAGAGAGGTTGAATTTGATGTCCTAGATGGAGAAATCGTTATTTATGGTGATCGTCAGAAGGTGATCGATCACAATGACGAGAAGAAGGAGGCGGGCGGCGCTCAAGAATCAGATCCTAACCTGTTTTCTTTCGGATGGATTATTTTTTCGGTCCTTCTCGATATTGGAATGGTTTTGGTGTTGTGGAAGGTTTTTCGACGGAGGGAAGTCCGTGTGATGAGTTAGTGGGGGGGAATCTGAGGGGTGCCGATTCCCGTTGGTGAAGGTGAATTCCTGCCCACTTGACGTGGTCCGGAGGTTTAGGAAATTTCTTTGATTTGATGGAGAACTTTGAAGGCTTGGTGGTGGGGTTCGGGTGATTGGAGCTGGAGGAAGTCGGCTTGGGTTTGGAGGGTGACTTTTTGGAGGACAATTTGATTACCCCACTCGATGAGGTCTGGGAAGTGAATGTCGAAGGTGAGATCCTGATGGCCAGGGTTTTGGTAGGCTTCGGGGGGAAGCAGTCTCATCTGGTGAGCATAGGCTCGGAGGGTGCCGAGAGGACGGCGGTGGTAGTTTTCGTGAGCATCACCGCCGTAGTCGATGGTGAGGATGTGCCCGGATTTGAGTTGAGAGAGTTCGGCTTGGATCCATTGATGGATGGATTGGGGGACTTCGAATCGCGGCGGAGGATTGTCGAAAAGGAGTGAGGGGGGGAGGTCAGTTTCGGGAACCGGAAGCCAGTGTTCGTGGCGGTTTTGGTCGAGGTGAAGTTCTTCTTGTTGGTCGCTGAAGATGCGGGTGGGGAAGGCGTCGAAGAATTCGTTGGAGATGATGAGGGCGGTGTGGTTGGTGGCTTGGAGGGCGGAGGTGAGGGTGCCTTTGTTGATTTGTTGTTGGCGTGAGCTGAGGTGCGGTGAGATTTCGACAAAGTGGTAGTCGAGTTGGAGTCTTTGGAGGAGTGGAAGTGATTGGCGGATGTCGTGGGCGAGGGTGCCATCGCCGGGGCCGAGTTCGATGATGGGTAGCTTTCTACGGTGCTCTTTCCAGCGTTGTTGGATCCAGTGGGTGATGGTGCGGGCGAGTTGTGTGGTGAGTTTTGGGGTGGTGGTGA
>JAHDGN010000155.1:0-1169 GCA_020627645.1 Akkermansiaceae bacterium | reverse complement strand
GGTTCTACGGTGCTCTTTCCCGCGTGTTTGGCTCCAGTGGGGGATGGTATGGGCGAGGTGTTGGGTGAGGGGGTGAAGTCGCCTCGATGGCCGAGGATTTGTTTGGGGGAGGTGTAGTACCCACGCGGGCCATAGAGGGCGTGGTGCATGAAGTGGTCGAAGCGTTGCAAGTGGGATTTAAGAATTAAGATTTACGAGAGAAGATTTTTGATTGGGATGACGGGGTTGAGGGGCTTGCGAGGTGGAGTTTGAAACCGCGAATCTTCGCGAATGAGGGACGAATGGGGGTTTTAGGGGGCTTGGTTGAGGGGGGCGGCCTTTGGCCGAGTTGGGACTGGTGAGTTTTGAGTGCCTGAATATTGGGGCTTGGATGTGGGGTTTACCGCAGAGACACGGAGGTCGCAGAGTAACGCAGAGTTTTTTGATGCTTGGTTGATGGATGTTGGTTGTGGATGTTGGTTGTGGACTTGGGTTGTGGATTTGGGTTGTGGATTTGGGTTGTGGGGCGGGGTGGGTGAATATGTTGTCTTGATGATTTAGAGGGTTTGGAGGAGTTCTTCGCAGCCCTTGATGTCGAGTTTTCCGGAGGCTAGGACGGGGATGTGTTCGACAGGGTAGATGGTTTTGGGACACCAGAGGGCAGGAATACCGTCGTCGAGGAGCTTGTAGCGGATGTCGAGGGCTTCTTGTTCGAGAGCAGGACCAGAGATGGTGGAGAGAAGAGCGATGGCTTCTCCCTTTTTTTCGTCGGGAATCCCGACGATGGCGATTTTGCGTTCGGTTTCGTTGTCGAGTCCAAGGGCTTTGTTGACGGCGGCTTCGACTGCTTCGTGGGGGACCATTTCACCGGCAATTTTGGAGAAGCGGGAGAGGCGTCCTTCGATGTGAAGGAAGCCGTTTTCGTCGATGCGACCCATGTCGCCGGTTTTGAACCATCCTTCCGCATCGATGACGTCGTCGGTGAGCTCAGGTTTGTTGAGGTATCCTTTGAAGATGTTGGCGCCTTTGAGCCAGATGATGCCGGTTTGGTCGATGGGGAGTGGTTGGTCGTTGGCGGGGTTGGTGATGCGGACGGCAACGCCGGGGAGTGGGGGGCCGACGGTGCCTTGTTGGTGAGAGGGGATGAGGGGGGTGTGTGGTTCGTGTTCGGGTTGGTCGAGGGGGAGGTT
>JAHDGN010000154.1 GCA_020627645.1 Akkermansiaceae bacterium | reverse complement strand
TACACTCCCGGAGCCTACGCAGCCAAGCTGAAAGAAAAGCAGTCTACCTTCAAGAGGTCGTCGACATCATAAACGTCATAACCCTTACAGATACGACATTTATGACCCGGCGATCAAGTGGCGCTTCGGAGGACGCTTACCCATCAATCGTGATTTGAGCAGACAATGTTATCGCAGAAATAACCGATAGCAAAGCGACCACAAACTTAAGTAGAGCAAATTTTATTTTCATATCATTGATTTCCAAGAACCCATTTCCAAATCGGGCGTAGGTGAAAAATGAAAAGCCCCGAAATCTCTATCCAACAAAATGGTGAGAAAACAGAGCTGTAAAACCGATCAACGAAAGAAATATTTCACTGACGACGGCGACGATAGAGCCCCGTTAGTCCCGCAATTGTAACAAGTAAAATACTTGAGGGCTCGGGAACGACTTCAGCAGTGAACTCAGCAGCAATCACAAAACCACCAGACGCATCCCCGCCAGAAAATTCGAAAGTTTCAGTCACTGGCGCTGCCAACGTTTGGTTCCCGACAACATGGCCCTGCCAATTACTCGGATGCTTAATGGCACTGATCTCAGTGAGTGGTGCAACCGTGTCAATGCCATCGGTATTCCCCGTATTTCCGTTACCTCCAACTGCAAACGAAGATATAACCATCGAGTCATTTTGTGTCGTCGTCAAAGACACTGACCGAGATCCCGTCGATCCGATCGCAGAAGCACCATGTCCATCAGCCGTTCCGGTCAGAAGAAATGCTGAAACCGATGCTCGAGTAGATGCTTGAACATTGATAGTTCCAGTTGATGTCGTAGGATCATCCAAATAATAAATCCCGTGGAAAAGGATATCAGCCGGAGCAGCAACCGGAGCTCGATAAGCTGCCTGAGTCAGCGCAACTCCGTCGTAAGTCAGAGCGTTCACTGCTCCATTGGTATTATTAAAACCCATGTTCACCAGTGACCACCACCACAAGCTTGTCCGCCGAACTTGCGTCGAAGGTAAAACTAAAGTTTGAGGTCTGATCATTAAATGTTGTCGACCCTACTACTGCAATGGCAGCTGTAGACGTACTACTCGCAACAACAGCCGTAGCCGCCGCTATTAATATGTGCTTTTTCATCTGTTCTTATTTTCAGCTCAAAATTCAAAAATCTGACCATTAAACCTAGAATCCGCAGTTGAAACCTAAAATGACTCTCGAAATCCATTGTCGGGTGTAATTTAAATCCAAAAGATGGGTGCGTTTTCGTTTCACCCTCTGGGTGAATGAAATTGGAAACCTTTGACGGAGATCACGCCCTACAGCGATCAGCAATTCCCATTCCTTGAGCCACTTCCAACTGCGGATTCTAGGTTAAAAACTGGAGGGACGGTGGTAAATCTCCTGAATGCTGTCAAACATTCTCATTAGTCTTTCATCTTTTTGATGAAATATGGACATTTTTCACCTAGATCCCTGGAAAAAATGACTTACTAAATAAACCAAGGTCTGGCTCCGCCAGCATCTCGACCAGACCAATAAATTTGTGCTAAAGAAATGACGCGATAAAGCAGTAGTCACAGAATAAAAAATCCCCTAAATCCCAAAAAACATCTTCCTCATTTACTTCCATTATTAATAAACCCTTGAATTCAACATGAAGACATTTGCCTCCATCATCACCCTTGCTTCCCTCACCTCTTGTGCTTTGGCACAAGACTGGCCGATGTGGGGGCGCACCGCCGAGAGAAATATGGTCGGCCCTGCTCAAAATTTACCCATCAAAATCAACCCTGGAGAACTAGATGACGACGGCGAAAAAGCAATCCTCACCAAGGCTGAAAACATCAAATGGGTCTCCAAACTCGGTTCCCAAGCGTACGGAAACCCAATCGTCGCTGATGGAATTGTCTATGTCGGCACAAATAACGAATCTCCCCGAAATCAAAAAGAAAAAGGGGACCGAGGCATTCTCATGGCCTTCAGCGAAAAGGATGGCTCACTTTTGTGGCAACTCATTATCCCTAAATTGGGAACCGGTAAGGTTAGTGACTGGGAATATGTCGGCCTCTGCTCATCGCCAGCAGTTGATGGCAACCGCCTCTATCTCGTCACAAATCGAGGTGAAGTCGTTTGCTTAGACACCCAAGGCATGAAGAACGGCAACGATGGCCCCTACAAGGATGAGCTCAAATATCAATCGGCCGCGAAGGACAAGACTCCGATCGCCGACACTCCCCAATCTGCAGATATTATCTGGATTTACGATATGCGCTCCGAGCTAGGCGTCTTTCCTCACAACGTCTCGTCCTGCTCACCCGTCATCATTGGCAATACTCTTTACACCGCTACCTCAAATGGTGTGGATTGGTCCCATACAAACATCCCCGCAAAAAAAGCCCCTTCGCTGATTTCCCTTGATAAAAATACCGGAAAACTCCTCGCTGAGGAAGCAGCCGGGGTCTCCTCACGTGTTCTGCACGCCAGCTGGTCTTCCCCAGCCTACGGTAAAATTGGGAAAAAAGACGCCATCGTTTGGGGCGGCGGCGACGGTTTTGCTTATGCTTTCGATCCAAAACCAGAAAAAGACGAAGAAGGCTTTTCCCTCTTTAAAGAACTCTGGAAAATCGACTGCAACCCCAAAGAATATCGCTTGAAAGACGGGAAGCCGATCAAATATGCCACCTTTGCTGGCCCCTCCGAAATTATCGGCACCACAGTGATCAACGATGGGCTGACCTACGCAATTCTAGGGCAAGATCCCGAGCACGGAGACGGCGTTGGTCAGCTCCGATGCATTGATGCCAACGGAAAAACAGTCTGGTCAACAACGACCGATCAAAATCAAGACAGCTCCATTGGGCGCTCTATCTCAACCGTCAGTGTTCACGATGGCCTCGTCTATGCCGCAGAATACGACGGAGACATCCATTGCTACGACGCCAAAACCGGGAAACACCACTGGAAACACGAAACCCAATCACGCATCTGGGGTTCAACCTTAGTCGCTGACAATAAGCTCTGGATCGGCACCGAAGACGGAGAGCTCCATATTCTCGGAACAGGCACTACCCTAAACCCCATTGACACCATCGAATTTCCTGCACCCATCTACAGTTCCGCCATCACTGCCAACAACGCCCTCTACATCGCCACCCAAACCCATCTTTACGCGATTGGAAAATAAACCATGACGTGTAAATTCCCTTTAATGAATCCAATCCTCGTCATCAACGACAACAACGACCTACTCATTGAGATCACGAATATTCTCAAAGAAGAAGGATACGAGCATATTGCCGCCTCGAGCGCCTCTCAAGCTCTCACCCAAGCCTCAGGATACGATTTCTCTCTGGTGATACTCGACCTCAAGCTGCCCGATATGGACGGCGACGAATTATACGACAAACTTCTCCAGTCGGAATCCCACTACGTCTTGCCAATCGTAGCTCTGATTGACTCTTTTGACTCAGAAGAAGTCGCCATCGTGAATCGACTCCTCCCAAAAGGAACGCTCACTTTACTCTCAAAACCGCTCGACCACTCGCGACTCAAGGACCTCTTTGCCCGCTACGGAAACAAAAAATAAAGCCTCAAAAACGCCCCCCAATCCAGCACTACTCCCCCAAATTTTTCTGGAAAAACTCAACCCTTTTTCTCCTGACATAAGGAAGATTATCCGCTCCGTGCCCCCCACCAGGCACCACCACGAAGTCAAAATCTCGATCAGCCTTAATCAAAGCATCAACAACCCGATAAGTTGACGCCGGATCCACGTTTCGATCCAACTCCCCCAGCGTCAGCATCAACGCACCTTGTAACTTGCCCGCATGTGTCACGTTCGAATTTTCCTCATAAGATTTGTCGATAGGATAATCCATCCATTGCTCATTCCACCAAATCTTATCCAGGCGATTGTCGTGACACCCACAATGCGCCACCCCCACTCGATAAAACTCTGGGTGATTTAACAAGCCCGCCAAAGTAGACTGCCCACCTGCTGACCCGCCATAGATCCCAACTCTCCCCAAATCCAACTCCTGATACTTTTCCCCCGCCGCCTTAATCCATTTGATCCGATTCGGAAAACCCGAATCCATGAGATTCTTGTAGGCAAATTCATGAAACTCCTGACCCCTGTGATTCGTCCCCAACCCATCAATTCTCACCACCACGAAACCGGCTGCCAACAACTCATCCTCACTCGACAAATTCTTACGCCAACCTTTGGGTACAAATGATCCATGTGGCCCAGCATAAATACTCTCCACCACAGGATACGACCAGCCCACCTCAAAGTTTAACGGTCTCATGATAATGCCATGAATATCAAACTTACCATTCCGATCCTTCACCACAAATCGCTCTGGCAACGAGTATCCCATCACATCTAAACCAGACACATCTGCTTCCCCCAAATCTGCCACCACTTGATGCGTCTCAGCATCCCTAATTTCCACCACTGGCGGCAGATCCACTCGCGACCAACTCACCCAATAAAATTTTCCATCCGCCGAATACTCCAATTCGTGAGTCCCGTCAGCATCCGTCAAAACTTCCAACTTACCATCATCAAAGTTCACCCAGGCATAATGAATATAATAGGGATCCTGCTTCTTGTAATAGCCAGCGATCTTCAAAAGTGCCCGACGCCCAACCTCATCCACCTCAATCACTTTTCGAACCAACCAATCCCCCGATGTCAAAGCACGCTTCGTTTCACCAGTTTTTCCATCCACCAAGTACAAATGATTCATACCCGTTCGCTGAGAAAGCCACAAAATTTCCTCTCCTCCCAGAAGGTCGTATCGAAAACAATTTCCATAAACGTAGACAAATTTTCCCGACTCCTCGCCCAGTAACACCCTTTCCGAACCCTTCTCCACATCATATTCAATCAACTGATACTTCCCAAAACCCCTCTCGATAAACTCCACCACAAACCTTTGCCCCATCCAACGCCCTTCCCGAAATTCAAAAGCCTCCAAGCCCTTACCAATTTCAACGCCCTTCCTCCCATCTACAAGAAAAACAACCGGCCTCGCCACATTGATCTTTTGACCCGGTTTCGGGTAATCCAATTTCGTATGCTTAGGCTGCAATTGATCCCCCGGACTCGATTCTATCAAATGTAACTGATGCACCGGATGACTCGAACGATACCACGCAACAAACGCCTTCGAATTTGGCGCCCACATGACCCGCCCAGTCCAACCACATCCCTCCGCTAATTGAAATTCCACTCGCCTCTCTTCCTGTTCCCCTATCAACCGTAGCTCTTCTCTCCCTCCCTCCACACGCCATTTTTGATCAGGAGATTCTTTCGCCAATCGCTTTCCCAGCCCACTTCGTTTCCACGTCTTTTTGACCCTCTTCTCCGCCTTTTTCACACGCTCCTTCTCCCAATCACCACGCTGAAACCGATACCACACATCCTTTCCCTTCTCTCGAACCTTTGCGAAAAAATCTCCGCTCTGCCCCCAACGCTGATCTACTACTAAACCATCCACTGCTTTCTCGTAGTTTCGTCTCATCTCCTTCACCTCACTCAACCACTCCTTGGTGACGCCATGCTCAGCTCTTGCCAACCCAAACAACAAAAACAAAAAAACCAAACTTTTCACGCCTTGAGCATCTCTCAAAGCCAAAGCAAATCCAATCTTCCATTTTTCGGAGCTGCCTCGCGTCCCACCGCAAAAGAAAGGCACTGGACTCTCCGCCCACCGATCAGCAGCCAAATTTTCGAGATCCCAGCGGGAACCCTAAATATTAGGGATAACAGAACACTAGTGCTTCGTTCAGCTACAACTGAGGGATGAATTCGTGAGACGTATTTCTAAAGGGCAAGGCAGAGCCCTTTGCGTGAATTGGAATTCTCAAAAAGGGCAACAACGCAGCCATTCTGGAAAACGACAGAAGACATCCCTTAGGTGTAGCCGAATGAAGCACTAGCCCAGAGGCCTCAAGCCCATCACCGTCTCAATCGTATGGGTACTGTTCTGACGCAATGTCGGCTGATCTTTTCCCGCATTTGCCACTTCAACACAAACAAACTCTCGATACCCTTTGTCCGGCAAATCAGCCAACTCCTTTGAGCGCTCCTTCCACGGATTCCAAATCACTGTCGACTTCGAACCAGCCTTGTCCACAAAGACCGAACGCCCACGCTCCAGATCTCTCAACAAAACCGAAGACATCGAATCGTAAATACGATCAACCTCTCCTTTAATCTGCAAATTCTTCTCCTGATAAACAGCCTCCGCATCTTCAGGTAACAACTTGTCAACATAATGAGCGCCCTTCACCCCTTCTAATTGAATTTTCTCAATATCCCCCACCGACAAATAGGAATGGAGCGCACAACTCACCTTAAACGGCTCCTCACTCAGATTTTTCATCTGCAACTTCACTCGTAGCTTATCAGAAACCGTCACCGTAGCCGTTAGCTCAAAATCCTGTTCCAAATACTTTTTCGTTTCCTCATTAGACTCCAAACGAAAAATGAGGCGAACCATCGACCCCACAACCTCCCCCTCAACAAATTCCCAAAACATCGTCCGCGCGAAACCATGAGAAGGAAAATCAGGCTCCTCAGGATGCTTTCCAAACCAAGGCCAGCAAATCGGAATCCCTCCTCGGCAAGCAACCCCCTCCGTCATCTTCGCCCTTGGACTCACATACAAAGCCCCTGGCTGATCCTTCGGCACCCACGTTAAAACTTGCGCACCCTGCAAGGCAATCGTCGCAGACGAACCCGCCGCTTTCACCTCCAACACAGGAAACCCAGGCTCCAACTCCGTTGCTGAAATCTCAGGAGTCCCCAAAACCAAATTCGCCAAATCATCAATCGATTGCTTCATCTTCAAACGTTAACCACCCTGATTATTGCCACACCTAACCCACAAACAAAATAAAAGAATCACACAAATCTCTCCTCTCCTGTTGAACCCCCATGACCAATCATCCACGCCACCGGCCCCCCAAGAATCATTCCACACAACATTCCCGTTAAATGAGCCATCGTATCCGTCCCCTCGCCACCGATCCCAGTCATCGAAAAAATCATGATTCCTGCCAAAACCGGCACCAAGGCTCTCAGCCCTCTCCGGTAACTCCTTGAGCGCCAACCCACCGTCACTCCCGCTCCCACCAACAAACCCAACATCCCAAAAACCGCCGTCGAAGCCCCCAAAGATCGAAAACTCTCACCCATCTGAACCCATCCATTCAACAAATTACCCAAAAAACCACTCAACATTACCAACCCCCAACCACGCAAAACCCCAAATGTATTCGAAACAAAAACCCCAAAAACCAACCCCATCACCACATTTCCTAACAAATGATCGATCCCCCCATGATAGGGCCGTCACTCCACCCCCCCCGCCCGCCTCCGCGACCGCCCCACCCCGC
>JAHDGN010000153.1 GCA_020627645.1 Akkermansiaceae bacterium | reverse complement strand
ATGAGGCAAATCACTGAATATCAGCAGATTAGATCAAAAGTTGACGCGAATGAGTACTGGGCGGTGAGAGACTTGATCATATTGCTTATGGAGTAGAGGTGGAGGCTGCGTAGAAAATGATAAAAAAAAAGACTTCGATTCAGAGTTTGATTGGCTTTTTCACTAAGCTCGAGGACAATAGTTCTGACCGAAGTGAAAATGGAAATGTTTATTTGAGACCGGAGGGTGTGAGGGCGTTGGTTGCATTGGGAGATAGTCCAGAAGATTTGGATATTGCGATGAAGTATCTGGAAAATGAGGGTATTGTGCTGGTCCATTCCGGTGATCGAGTTGTGGATCAAGATTTTCTTTGCGAGGTCGTTGATATCGAGAAAGGAAATAGTTTAGATGTATATTCTAATAAATAGAGAAAGGATCTTCCGTTTCTTTCTTTGGATTAGCAATGAAATATGAAAGTAGACTTCTAACTGGTTATTTTAACCGAAGTATTGACGGTGCTTGGGTGCCCTGCAAGATTAAGAAAGATGAAGTTGTGTCTATTATTGGTAATGGCGATTCTGAAATAGAGCAATGGTTTCGACGTTGGGAGCAAAGAGGTAATTTGAAAATTTTGTGTGATTTTGGCTCGGCAAAGGACAGTGATTATTGTGTCGAACTTATTAATTCATGCCCGGAATGGGAGTGACTATTTTTGGAGTGGCTCTTTGCTGGAATGATCCGTAGGCCTATAATGTTATCTAAAGCGGGTGGTTTTCAATGCGTGACATTGAGCCCACGGCGTTTGGTAGTTTGATACCTCCGTCTCTTAGGCTAGGAGCCCTTGGATCACCTTGGCTGGGTCAACGCCGGTGAGTTTGTGGTCGAGGCCTTGGTATTTGAAGGTGAGGTGGTTGTGGTCGATGCCGAGTTGATGTAACAAGGTGGCGTGAAGGTCGCGAATGTGGACTGGGTTTTCGGTGATATTGTATCCGTTTTCGTCTGTTTCTCCGTAGACCTGTCCACCTTTAACGCCGCCGCCAGCCATCCACATCGTGAAAGCTCGAGGGTGATGGTCACGTCCGTAGTTCTTTTTAGAAAGTTTTCCTTGTGAGTAGACGGTTCGCCCGAATTCACCACCCCAGATCACGAGGGTATCGTCGAGCATTCCTCGTTGCTTGAGGTCTTGGATGAGAGCCCAGCAGGGTTGATCAATATCATCGCATTGAAATTTGATATCCTTCGGCAAATTTCCGTGTTGGTCCCAACCGCGGTGGAAGATTTGAACGAACTGGACGCCGCGTTCCATCATTCGGCGAGCAAGGATACAGGACGAGGCGAAAGAGCCGGGAGTGTTGGCTTGGGGGCCATACATTTCACGTATTTTTTCGTTTTCGACAGAAAGGTCAGTGAGTTCAGGTACAGAGGCTTGCATGCGGAATGACATCTCGTATTGCTGCATGCGGGTCTGGATTTCAGGGTCTCCGACAAGATCATAAGATTTTTGGTTGAGAGTGTTGAGGGAGTCGAGCATGGATCGGCGAAGGTCTCTGTCAATTCCAGGAGCATCTCGACGGTAAAGAACGGGATCGCCTTTGGAGCGAAAGGCGACACCGGCATGTTTTCCGGGAAGGAATCCGGCACCCCAGAGCCTGGAGGAGATTGCTTGGACATTTCCTGGTCCGGTGTGTTGGGCATGTAGCACTACAAAATTGGGAAGATCTTTATTTTGTGATCCGAGTCCATAAGCGAGCCACGATCCGATGGAAGGTTTCCCGTTTTGTTGGGAACCGGTATAGCAGAGCTGGTTAGCTGGTTCGTGGTTGATGGCCTCGGTGTGCATCGTTTTGATGATGCAGAGGTCATCGACCATTTTTCCGGTGTGGGGTAAGAGTTCGGAAACCCAAGCGTTGGAGACTTTCCCGGGTTGGGTAAATTTGAATTTGGAAGGTGCAAGGGGTTTTTTGGATTGATTGGCCGTCATTCCGGTCAGGCGTTCTCCTTCTTTTTTGAGGTATTCGGTGAGATCTTCTCCGAAGCGTTCGTTCAGGTTGGTTTTGTAGTCAAAGAGGTCTAGCTGGCTCGGAGCTCCAAGCATGGAGAGATAGACGACGCGCTTTGCTTTTGGAGCAATTTTTTGGAGTTGTTTTGGAACTGAACTGTTGGAGAGTCCGCTGAGGGATCCAGGTAGGAGAGTGGCAAGAGAGGCCGCACCAAGGCCTGCTCCATTTTTGCGGAAGAATTGTCGGCGGGAGATGGCGGCATTAAAGTCGGCGAGATGGTTCATAGTTCGCGTTTCTATTTGGTGAGGGTTTCGTCTAGATTAAAGATTTGAGAGGCAAGGAGGGTCCAAGTCGCTAGCTCGGGTTCATTGAGGTTTTGGTCAGGTTTGGAGTCTCCAATATTGATTATTTTTTTGGCGAGCTCTGGTTTGTTTCGATATTGTTGAAGTTGTTTTTGGTAAGAACTTTTTACAATGGCTCTTTCATCGGTATTCAATTTCCGGGCCATGAAGGATAGCGTGAGATGGTCGAGGCGTTGATCAAAGTCGGGGTGTCGTTTGAGTGCGTTAGTTGCAAGTTGTCTTGCTGCTTCTAAGAATTGGGTGTCATTCATCGTGACAAATGCTGCAAGAGGAGTGTTGGTAAGCTCACGGCGAACGCAGAAGACTTCGCGAGTGGGGGCATTTAGAATTTCCATTGAGGGGGGAGCTGCAGTTCGTTTCCAGAAGGTGTATAATGAGCGGCGGTAAAGATTCTCTCCGCTATCCTTCTTAAAGTTTCTGGTATTGGATTGATGCATTGCGACTGCTTTCCAGAGTCCGTCTGGTTGGTATGGTTTTACGGAGGGGCCGCCTATTTTTCGAACAAGGAGCTCGGAGGCTAAGAGCGACATATCGCGTATTTGTTCGGCATCCATTCGAAAGCGAGAGGCTCGCCAAAGATACTTGTTGAGTGGGTCTTTTTGTTTGTTGCTGATGGTGGTGTTGCCAGATTGTTGATAGGTCGCAGAGTTGGTGATGAGTCGAATGACGTGATGGAGATCCCAGTTGGACTCGAGAAGTTCGGTCGCGAGGTAGTCGAGTAGTTGTGGATGCGTGGGGCGAGCGCCCATGATTCCGAAGTCTTCCGTGGTTTCGACAATGCCACGGCCAAAGAAGTAGTACCAGAGACGGTTGACGGTAACACGTGCTGTCAGTGGGTTCTCTTCTGAGGTAATCCAGTTTGCGAGGTGGAGTCGTGATTTTTTGGAGTTGTCACTGGGCGTAGTCTGAAAGATCTCGGGGATGTTGGCATAAACTTTATCGCGCGGGTCGGAGTAGTCGCCGCGATTTAGTAAGTGAGCGAAAGCTGGTCCGGGCTTTTCTTTCATGATGAGAGTGGCTGAGCCTCTCCTTTTGATGTTCTTTTCCTCTTGAAGAAGGTTTTTCTGACGGTTTTTTAATTCCCTGTTGATAGGGTCGTGGTTGTCAAGGAAGTGGGTCACAAGGAAATCCCGCTGAGCTTCTGTTCTTTGATCTTCTGGAATGGGGAGAATTGTTTCTAGAGAGGGGCCTCCTGCGAGGTGAGCAATTTGGCGTTTGTTGAGAATTGAATCGTAAATTTGGAGGTTATTGAGGCCAGTATAGCCAATCAGCCTAGAGTCGGGAGATCGTGCTCCCAACCGGGCGGGAACCTGAGTTTGAAGTGTGTCCACGGTGCCTGCCTGTTCGTAGCGAAGAGGGACCAGATTGCCATTGAGGAAAATCTGAATTGATTGCTTGGGCTGAGCTTTGCCGTCATAGGTGATGGTGATGTGATGCCACTTGTTGGGGGGAAGGGATGTTTTAGACACTGCTTTGATTGCCTTGTTGGGCCACTGGTCGATAAAATGAACACCGAGGTGACCATTGCGTTCGAGCCAGATATCCCAGCCGCGATATTTGTTTGATTCGTCAAGGCGGGATAGGATGGCACCTCGGGAGTTTCTAAGCAGGTGAATCTGTGCGGTGATTGTGATTTGATCACGTGCCCCGAATTGAAGGATGTCTCCGAGGTTGGTGTTTCCGTTATGAAGGCGGGGTGCTTTTTTGCCACCTGGAGTTCCGATGGTTTGGCCGTCATAGGTAACGGTATTGTTTTGAATTTGAAGTTGATTGCCGTCGAGGGAGAGCGGGTGAATTTGTGATGGGCGTGGGGTGGCAATAATCGATTTGTCTGGAAGTTGCTGAGACAGCCATTTCTGAAAGTCCGGCGTTACTTTTGATCGCCGTTGATCCAGATCGGCTTTGATGCTCTGTAACTCGGTCTGTAATTCGGTAAGGCGAGTTCTGTCGGCGATTTGCGGAACAAAGATGTTGGGTGGATGGTCAGCCTTGTTTCGGTCCATGGGGTGCATGGTGGTGTTGCGGAAGAAGGCAGCCATGGCATAGTAATCTTTTTGGGAGATTGGGTCAAATTTGTGGTCGTGGCAGGCAGCACATCCTGTGGATAGGCCTAACCAGATCGCAGAGGTTGTTTCGACCTGGTCTTTGGCATAAATGGCGCGGTATTCGTCATCAATGGCTCCGCCTTCTCCAGTAGTTGGAAGACAACGATTGAATCCTGTGGCCACCTTTTGTTCGAGGCTTGGCTTGGGGAGAAGGTCACCTGCTAACTGTTCGCGGGTGAATTGGTCAAAGGGCATGTTTTGACGGAAGGCGTTGATGACCCAGTCGCGATAGGGCCAGATCGCACGATAGTTGTCGATATGGATGCCATGGGTGTCGGCATATCTAGCTGCGTCTAGCCAATGGCGGCCAAAGTGTTCGGCATAGGCATCGGTTTTGAGGAGTTGGTCGGTTGTGGTTTTTACTGCTGAGGGAAGGTCGGTAGCAGCGACGAGCTTTTCGAATTCGGAGATTTGTTGGATGGAAGGAGGGAGTCCGGTGATATCAAAGGTGAGGCGGCGTAGGAGTCGGTGGGGTTTTTCGGGGGGGGATTGGGTGAGTTTTTGTTTTTTGTGTTTGGCGTGAATGAAATTGTCGATGGGGTTTTGGGCCCAGGTTGACGGTGGGAGCTTCGATTTGGTGGGTTTGATGAAGGACCAATGTTCTTCGTAGGGGGCGCCTTGGTTGATCCATTTTTTGAGGAGGGCGACTTGGTGAGGGTTGAGTGGTGGTTTGTGGGATTTGGCGGTGGGCATGACATCGGGATGGTCTGCCGGGAGGATGATGCGTTGGATGACGAGAGATTTGTCAGCATTTCCTTTGATGATGGCTGGTTGGCCATTGGGGCGTTTCAGAAAGGCGAATTCTTCTCGATCAAGTCGGAGTGGGTTTTCGGAAGGTTCGCGGGTGGATCCATCGGGGCCGTGACAGTGGTAGCAGTTTTCGGAGAGGATTGGTTGAATATGGTCGTTGAAGTCGACGATATCCGGGAGCTTTTCGGCCTGGAGGGTGCCGATAAGAAGTGAAGTGATGAAGGTGTTGATTTTGGTCATGATTGGCCGCAATTAATTACGCTCCGGAAGAGACGATTATTCAGATTTCTGAAAGTATTTAGATCTGTCGATGAGGGCCATTTGGCCCAGGCATGAGTGGATTTTGAAGTCAATGAGGATGCCATCTTGGTTTGATTTTTCAAGGAATTGGAGGAGTTCATTGAATGGAATGAGGTGTGTGGTGATGTTTTCTCCGTCAACGCCACCTCCTTGAGCGGTTTTGAGGCAATTTTCGGCCAGAAACAGGTGTGTTATTTCGTCGGTCATGCCTGCGGATGAGGGGGAGCTGAGGAGGTGGGTCATTTTTCCTGGGGTGTAGCCGGTTTCTTCCAAGAGTTCTCGTTGAGCGCATTCGGCTAGGGATTCTTGCTGATGTTCAGGTTCGTCTCCCACGAGGCCGGCGCAGATCTCGATGACGTGAGATTGGGTTGGGATTCGAAATTGTTCAACGAGGATGACTTTTCGGTCTGGGGTGAGGGCGAAAATGGCTACAACTCCCTTAGCATTAGGGCGGTGTGCGAATTCCCAGGTGTCGATTTGGCGGAGTGAGAGGTATTTTCCTTCAAAGTGACTGATGGTGTCGGGCATGGAATTGTGATACTGTTCAAAGAATCGATAGCCAAGAAACGTATTCAGGTTTAGATAGGTGAACATTCATGAGAGGTGAGGATTTTGACATTCAGGTGAGTTTTCGTCACCGAGTACGCTTTACGCGGAACGCGTTTGCGCCGGGGAATTCTGTGCTTTCGGATGTTTTAGAGACTCGAGGGCATTCGAAGGTGTTGGTTTTTGTGGAGAACGAACTTCGTGGATTTTTCCCTGAACTGGAGGGGGAGGTTCAGGATTATTTTGCAGAGTTGCCTGGGTTGAGGTTGTCGGGTGTGGAGTGGTTACAGGGTGGAGAGGAGTCCAAGCGGGATGATGCGGTTTATCAGGCGGCATTGGCCGCTATTGAGCGGTATGGCATTGATCGACATTCATATGTGGTGGTGATTGGGGGTGGAGCATTTTTGGATGTGATTGGTTTTGCGGCTGCGACGGGGCATCGAGGAGTGCGATTGGTGAGGTTTCCAACGACGACATTGTCGCAGGATGATAGCGGTGTTGGGGTGAAGAACGGGATTAATGCCTTTGGGAAGAAGAATTTTGTTGGGGCCTTTGCGGTGCCTTATGCGGTGATCAATGATTTTCGTTTTTTGCATACGCAACCGGAATCGGTACGGCGGGAGGGATTGATTGAAGCGGTGAAGGTGGCTTTGGTGAGAGATGGGGAATTTTTTAATTGGTTGGAGGCGAATGTTGAGGATTTGAGAAATTTGGAGGAGGCGGTTTTGGAGGAAGCGGTGGAGCGATCTGCGATTCAGCATGCTCGTCATATTGCTGAGGGAGGAGATCCTTTTGAGATGGGGAGCAGTCGCCCACTGGATTATGGCCATTGGGCGGCTCATAAGTTAGAGCAGTTGACTGACTTCGAGTTGAGTCACGGGGAGGCGGTTTCGGTTGGGGTGGCTCTTGATACTCTGTATTCTGCTAAGGTTGGGAGGTTGAAGATGGCGGATGCTGAGAGGGTTTTGAAAGTCATCGAAGGCTTGGGATTGCCGCTCTGGCATGAAGCTCTCGATCTGAGGGATTCGAAGGGGAAGCGAAGAGTTTTCCGCGGGCTGGAAGAATTTAGAGAGCATTTGGGGGGAGAATTGACGGTCTTGTTGCTGGAGGCTCCTGGAGTTGGAGTCGATGTTCACGAGATTGATGAGGATGTCTGGGAGGAGTGTGTTGAAGAGGTTGCTGCTTGTAGCCGGGTCTGATTGGTCGTTGATTGTCTATTGATAGATGGGGTGAGTGGGGCTTTCTGCACACCTATCTTGATCGCATTGATGTGATTCTACTTTACTTTTTGACGTCTCTTTTAGGCCCGGTGCCCATTCGCGTCAGGTTAAGGTCTAACCTATTGCTTATCAATGGTTTGAGCGGG
>JAHDGN010000582.1 GCA_020627645.1 Akkermansiaceae bacterium | reverse complement strand
GTGGGGGAGTCATGCTTCGGGATCACTGTTGGTTGATTCTTCTCGCCAGGTAGGAGCTTCGTTTAACGTGAGTCGAGGAAATGGCTATAGCATCAATATCGTAGCAGCGGAGTTTGCGAGTGATGGTGCTCAGGCGGTTTCTTCGCCATCGATGATGTTACCAAATGGTCAGGTGATGACGATTCCTGGATTTGTTGATCTTACAGGGAACGACATTCCGGTGGTGTCAAGTGATCCTAAAAATGGCTCATTTGTCTACTTGAGGCCGTCTTTGCTGGGCGTGGTTGCTGCGAATTCTGTGTGGGTTTCCAATGACTTGGAAAACTGGCAGCGAGACGATACGGCTGTGCAAGAAGTCGTTGGGGTGACTCCGGAGGGGTGGGAAGTGGTGAATGTCCGGGTGTCCGAGAGCCGGATGAAAGAATCAAGGCTCTATTTCCAGGTTCGTGAATAGATCTTTGCTGATCTAGGAAGCGGCCCCGTGCGACCTGAGTTGGTTGTGCGGGGTCTTTTATTTTTGAGGGGAAATGGTGAAAATTTTTCCTTTCGGTTGGTTTTGGGGAGTCTATTTATGGACGGATGAATCGACGGTTTTTGCTTTTTGTTTTGTTGTTTGGTTTGGGTGAATTGGGAGAAGCGAAGGAGAGAAAGTTGTTGTTAAAAGGGGGGGAGAAGATTGCCTTTTTAGGTGATTCGATCACCGAGGGGGGAAATCGCAAAAATGGTTATGTTCAGTTTGTGATGGATGGGTTGCGGGGCCAGGGGATGGAATTTCCAGCTCATGTTCCAGCAGGCAAATCTGGGCACAAATCAGCTGATATGTTGGCGAGATTGGAGCGAGATGTTCTGAGTAAGAAACCTGATTGGATGTTGTTGAGTTGTGGAGTGAATGATGTGTGGCATTTCACGTTGAAGTTGGGAAAGCGGACTTTTAAAGGGATTGGACTGGAGGAATATCAAAAGAACATTCGCGAGATTGTTGATCGGGCGGAGAAGGCGAATATTAAGGTGATGATTTTGACTTCGACGATGATTGGGGAGGATTCAGAGAAGGAGACGAATCAGAGATTGGCACCTTACAATGAATTTTTGAGGAAATTGGCGAAGGAGAAGAAGTTGCCCCTGGCTGATTTGAATACGGAGATGCGTGCGGAGTTGAAAAAAATTCCGGACGAGAAAGGTAGAGCGCGGATGTTTGGAGAGCCGAAATATGATC
>JAHDGN010000152.1 GCA_020627645.1 Akkermansiaceae bacterium | reverse complement strand
ACACGAAGTTAAAGCAAACACCGGAATCATCCCAGCAACCATCACGATTTTTTTTATCATTTTATTTTTCATTAGTTCTATTTTAGTACGGATGTCACCTTATATTTTATCTTATAAACAAATCTAAGACAACCTAAATACAAGCAACTGCGAAAATTTCTTGGCCTCCAATCGGAACCCATAGTTTGCGTTCTCGATGCCAAGACCATCGGCGACCCCGAAGACGACATCCGCAAAGAATTCCAAATCGAAAAAATCCGCCGCACCGAACTCGCCATCCTGGTCCCCACCGACCACCCACTTGCAAGTCGCAAATCTGTCAACCTCTCCGAATTCGCCAACGACTCCTTCGCTACCCTCAGCGAAAAAAAATTCCCCGGCCGACCCAAAATGATGAACGAAATGTTCCACAAAGCCGGCATCAACTCCGAAGTCACCATCGAAGCCAGTGGCCTATCCGAACTCCTCGGCCTAATCGGAAGCCGGTGGCCTCGTCGCCCTCGCTCCCGCTGACCTCGCCCAACTCCCACACTCCGGCGTCACCTTCCTCCCCCTCAAACATCCAAAGAAAACTCTTAACTTCTCCGCCGCCCTTCGCAAAAATGATCAAATACTAGGACTATCCGAACTCATTCAAATCATGCAATCACCCTAGATTCAAAGTTTCATAGTGTGATTACAGCTCGATGGGAGTTTGAGCAGGATCAATGAGGCTCCATTTCACAAGACCAGTTGCATCCAATCTCAACTGCGGCACAGTCGCACTCAATCAAGTTCAAAACCTGCGGTAGGCTTCCACGAGCCTGACCCGAGAATTCGAACCCAAAGCTTGCTTCAGGCAATAATCGGTCGTCGATGATAATGCCTATCTCTGGGGTGAAAAAGGCAAAATGGTTTCGAGTAGGGCTGCCAATGGAATGCTCAAGGCTGAGGCTGGATTCCGGAAGGGACGGGGATACCGTGATTTTGTGCGTAGGCTTGAAGTTCTAACGATTAACAGTACTACTCTCCAAAGCCCCCAAGCTGGACCGCACCGGTTGTTCGTTTTGGATGCTGAGTCGCTTTTCAATCCTTCTTATATTAATCCGACAATTATCCAGTTACCACAGGACGATGCTCGTACCTTTTTATTGCGGGAAAACTAACTGGTAAATGGAGTTTATTTAACTTGATTATTAGTAACGGGTTGTGGGCAAGTCAGGGAGCTACAATCAACAAACCACCAATTCCAACAATTAACGCGGATGGCACTAATCATGATCAGAGCTCATATTGGGGTTGCCCATCAACCTAAATCTCGTGTAATCGTCTAGGGCATCTGAGTTTTGGAAGAATTGCACCGCTGCTGCTCGATCCTGATTAAGCCAGCTTCTAGCAATTTTTCCGATACTGGACATCCTCGAATCTGGATCTTTAATCGTCATCGCTCTTTCCAGCCTTTCAGCGGGGGCCCCTGACGCATCACTCGTCAAAAAACGAGAAAGAACCACATCTCTAACTTTCCCTTCAGCCAAACTACCAACCCAGGCTTTCGCCTTATCAAAGTCTTCAATCATCCATGATGCAACAATATCTGGAGCGGCTCGAATTTGAATAGACTCACTTGCATGATTCATCATCCACTCAGCAGCTCTGTTACAATCATCTGTCGCCAATGAATTTGCAATCTGAAGCATCGCTTCGTCACGTCCTTTGCTTTCATTCATCAGAATCACCTCGTTTGCAGCCTTGGCTGAATCCTTCTCCACAAGAGAACTCAAAGCGATTCCCATAATCTCATCCCTCCCATCGGCAGGCAGTGACTCAACCCACTTCTTTGCCTCTTCCCAATCCTTTTTAGCCCACACACGAGCAATCGCATGATGAGCAAGAGACCTTCGATCATCTGCAAGGGTCCAAGCTGTCTCGATGGCCGCAAACGGATCGTTCTGCATCCATTCCGAAAATAAGGCCACCGTTGCGCGAGATCCAGACTCTCCGTCAAGACCCCGAATCCAATCTAAAGCATCAGAAGGACTACGCTTAGCCCAAGCCTTCACAATCATACTCTCAGCCGCCCCATAACCAAGGCCACTAAAAGCTGCCCCCCGCAAAACCTCAGATCGATTCTCGGTGAAATAACTCGCCAGGTGTTCCGGCGAATGAGAGGCCCACGTCATCAAAATCGTTGACTTCAAAGCATAACCCACGTTTCCAAGGGTAGCCGACTGGCGCAGAGCCTCCTCAGGATCCAATTTCGTAAGGGCAGTAAATAAGATCGAACCGTAAAATTTTTGCTTTGCAATTGAAAGTCGACTCAACTTGGAGACCTCATCAACCAGCTGATCGCGGTCCAGTCTCAAGTAATAATCGGTAAGATCCTTTAAACTTTCTAACTCAACAGACTGAGAATATTGAAATTGATAGCTACCATGAGCTCCTTCTTTATCCCGCTCAATCAGCCCGTCCTTTTGATCACGGATCATAGCACTAGGTCTTTTTTTTCCAAAAGATGGAAGAATCAACACATCTTTTTGCATACCTTCGCTACCAGGATTTCCCCTGAGACCGTATAAAAAAAGACAAAGACCAAAACCTGCCCCAAAGCAAACACAACCTACAAAAACTATTTTCTTCACTGACTATCTTGTTAATTATGAGGAATATATTTCGAGACGTTCTGACCCAAAACACGTCACTGGAGAATTATAGCCTATTTTTTTGATAAAAAAACAAGGTGATACATTTTTTTTGAAAAAACAAAAGTAGTTCTTGTAGCATAAAAAAACTGATCTAAAACGCCGTTTCGTCGTATGAAGACTAATACAATAAAAATGAAAAAAAGAATAAGAAGAACTGCTGTTTCAGCCAAAGCTACTGCCATCATTTTCAGCTTATCCGGAGTTGCATATTCGGAAGACGTGAATGCTCTTAGCAAATACCCTATCGCCAAAGGAGATACCGGCTACGAATACATTAATCGCACAGTGATAACCCCACGCACTGGCGACTTCCCGGACCAAAGTTTCGTCCATGAGACTGGTCCAGGAGAAGGTTTTTCAGGTTTCTCTGATTTTTACAACGATCCATCAAAGCTCAAGGTGATATACTCAAATGCGGTCAACGACTACATGCTCGAGCCAGGATTTCGGAATTACCCCACCGTCGAGGCTGAGAAGTGGGCAGTGTACATAGATCTCAATAAAGACGGCGACTTCAACGATGATGGAGAAAAAGTAATCACTGCCCAGGGAAATACAATTGGTCCTGGAGATTGGGGAGTTGTGCGAGGCAGTTTCGAACTTCCCGCTACCGTCACGGATTCAACAACCGGACTAGTGACGCCAGTCGTTGCAAAAGATAGAGAGGCTTTACGAATGCGCGTGGTGATGGCGTGGGCCCCAGATATCGAAGGTGATCCAAGACCTGATATGGCATGGTTTTGGGGGGATGTTGAAGACTATGCGGTCGTGCTGACCGAAAAAAGACCGAACCCATTGGATATCATTGGAGTCAGTCTTCCTTTCGGCGGAAACTTTTTGTGGAATTTTGGGTTGATTCGCTAACCCCACATTGTTTCTGGTAAAAAGATCATTAACTAAAGCTGCTCTACCCATTATGGTCTAAGGGCTGACCAAGAAGATTGTTAAACCTCGGTCATATGGGTGGGTGCAGCTTTTCTGATTGATTTTTTTAATCTCTTTCTCGGGTCTGAAACACTCGCATTAAAGACAGTCAAAAATATTTAATAGGGGCTGTTATCGCCTCACTCTTCCTCCCTCCGATAAATCACCGCAGGCTCTCCACCCGCCTCCTTCACCGCTCTCAGCGCCTTCTCATAAGTCATCTGAAAATCCTCCTTCTCTACTTTCTCTTCCATAACACCTCGCTCCTCCAACAAACGCTCCAACTCAGCTCGACTTTCCGCAACCAATCTTTCCTGATCCTCCAACTCCCGATTCAATTTTCCTAGGTGTCGCTCCGCTTCAACCATCACATCCAGTTGAAACCTCCGCCCAGCTTCCTTCACCAATAAATCAACAGCCCTTTTGCAGATCTCCTCATCCTCATGCAAAAACGAAACCTGCAACTGCCCCTGATCATACTTCGCTTCCACCTTCGTTCCACCTCTTAACTTTCCCGGCTTCAACCCGACCCGCTCCTCCACCAAACGATGAACCGCCTCATCATGAATCAACTCAATTGCCCGCCCCCAATCCACCACTCCACCCTCCATCATCTCTTCACGCTCAGACAACTGAACCACTGCAGTCGCCTCAAAACCGACCGGAGAATCACCAACCGAACCCTTTTTCTTCTCACCACACCCACATAACCAAACCACCAGGCCCAGAATGAACCACTTACTCATGCCCATCAGCTGGCGTTAGCCCCAACACAATATTGAACTCCGCACTCAACTCTCCAATCTTCGAATCTTTGACCGGCTTAAACTCCATCATCAAATGCTTAGCCGGATCACCCAACCGCTTAATCAAACCATCCCCCTTGTTCCCAGCATCTCCCTTCACAAAAGCCTGAGTCGTCAAAACTCGCTTTCCTTTGTGATAAACCGCCACATGAATGTGAGGAGTTCGACCAGGGTAAGCCACCGGCTTGATCGTCCGGAAATAATACCTCCCCTCACGATCCGTCAAAAATCTTCCAAACCCCTGAAAGTTGCCATCCCTCCCATCCTTCTGGTTCGCACGATCCCCCGTATGAAGATACCACCCATTTCCATCGACCTGCCAAATTTCCACCTGCGCATTTCTCACTGGATTCCCCTTCACGTCAGTCACTTTCCCATGAAGATGAGTGATGGCCCCAACCGCCGGAGTCACCCCTTTATTGATCTTGATCAAATCGTTATCGGTGTCCAAAGGCATTTTATTCGGGTAAAACGGACCCTCCGACATTGGCGGAGTCTTCGTCAATAACTCCGCATACAAACCCGGCACCGTAAACAAACCAGCCGACCCCATGACAGCACGCCTCAAAAAATCCCGACGATGACACTCAACACAATTTTTGGATCCCATACAGAAAAGCATAGCAACATACCCCAACGGTTCAGTAAAAATTTTGTAAATCCCTCACACAAGTTCATCGCAACTGAATTCGAACACTCAAAAATCCGCTTTCCACGAAACTCACACACTCGACATTAGAACTCCCAAGCACCAGCCTCCCCTTCGTGAAGTTTCCCACACTCATCCTTCTCTCCATTTTTTTGTTTGGATGCAAAGAACAAGGTTCCAACAAAAGACAAAAGATTAAGCCCGAACCCATCGTCGAGATCGCAAACTCAGACCTAAAGCACTTCGAATCTTTTTGTCAGGAATTAGCAAAAAAACTGACAGCGAATGATGCAGAATTTGTGGAGAAGGCAATAGATATTGATCGATTCGCAAGGAAATTACTTGTTGGAATCTCTCTGTCCAAAAATGAAGAGGCAGGATTTATCGATGGATTTGTCCGAAGTTCCAAAAAACGCAAAGGGAGTATACTCGCATCCGCATTGGGAGAAAAAACTCAGTTTATTAGCATCAAAGATTTTGAGGGACAGAGAGTCTGCCTGTTCCGGATAGATATGGCAAACGGAGGAAGTTCCTATCTTCTTCTCCAACCAATTATAGACCATAAAAATGAACCAAAATTTTGCGATCTGTATGTCCTTACGAGTATGGAATGGTCATCAACCTCCACCCGACGCATGATTCTTCCAGGCTTAAAAAACCTATTGGGATCCCGATGGGATAAAGCTGTTAAATCAAACAAAACTAAAGACTACCTCAAAAACATTCAAACTCTTCACCACTTCAACGAAGCCGCCCGTTCAGGCTTGGCTGAGAAAGTCAAAGAGGCTTACAAAGATCTCCCAACCAGTATTCAAAAAGAACGTTACTTTTGGTCGATTTACTTAAGCTATTTGGCCGACGATGAACAAAATTTTCTCAAAGAGGCTTCCGAATACCGCGAAGCATTCCCCGATGACCCCGGTGTAGCCTTTAGCTTAATTGAATACGACTATCTACTCAAGGACTGGGATAAAGTTCTAGAAAATATTGAGAAGGTTGAAGAATACCTTGGAACAGATGGCCTGCTGTTGACCTTAAAAGCAAACACGTTTCAGGAGAAAGGAAACTATTCACTCGCTTACGAAAAAGCAACCGAAGCCATCAAACTAGAAAAAGATATGGAAGACGCCTGGTGGAGTCTCATGGTATCCCTCAATGGGCTCAAAAATTTTCCCGAAATGGTAAAAACCCTCAAAAGCTTTAATATCCAATTTAATACCACCATCAACAAAGACGACCTAAACGAAGAAGTCCTCAGCGACTTCATCGCCTCTCCTGAAGGCCAAGCTTACTTCAACGAAGTCGAATAAACCAAATCCCAAAACCAATGATCGAAATCCAAGACCTCCACGTCTCCTTCGAAACCCCTGGAGAAACCATCACAGTTCTCGACGGGCTGAACCTAACCTTTCCTGCCGGTTCAGCTTCAGCTATTACCGGCCCGTCAGGATCGGGTAAAACAACCCTCCTCAATGTCATTGGCACCCTCCTCCCACCAACCTCAGGTTCGGTGACCATTGACCAACAAGACATCTCAGACTTCGACGAAAAACAAGCGGCCCAATTTCGCAACCAACACCTCGGCTTCATCTTTCAACAGCACCACCTTCTCCCTCAGCTCTCCGTCCTCGAAAACGTTCTCACCCCACGGCTCGCCGGCGGATGGGACGAACCCGAATCACAAACAAAAGAACGAGCCAACACTCTTCTCGAACGAGTGGGACTCTCCCACCGACTCTCCCACCGACCCGCTCAACTCTCAGGAGGCGAAAAACAACGCACCGCTGTCGCCCGAGCCCTCATCAATCAACCCAAACTGATCCTTGCGGACGAACCTACCGGCTCCCTCGACCAAGAAAGCGGCCAAAAAGTCGCCCAACTCCTTCTCGAGCTCCAAGCCGAACAAAATCTCACCCTCCTCCTCGTGACTCACGATCTCCAACTCGCCGAACAAATCGGAAATCCCGTCAATCTGCCCTCTCTGGTTTCTTGATCTCCACGACCTCTCGCCCCCCCTCCACATGCCTGAGCTGAAACCATCTTGTCCCCTCAGGCAAAAGTTCCGGAAACAAATTCGGCCACTCCACAATCAACACCCCACCTCTCTCCAAATAATCATCCCAGCCTAACTCAAACAACTCACCCATCTCCTCAACCCGATAAAAATCAAAATGAAATACCTCTAACCTCCCTCTCCCATACTCCTGCACCAGAGAAAACGTTGGACTCGTCACCTCTCCTTCATATCCCAATCCCTCCATCAAACCCTTCGTTAAGGTCGTCTTACCAGCCCCCAAATCCCCCTCCAAGGCAACCACATCTCCAGCTTCAAGTCCCTTTCCCAAACGACGACCAAAATCCAAAGTCTCCTTCGGTCCCTCCAAATGCTGCCATCTTCCAATTTCCATTGCCCACTCCCTAAATTCCTATTCCTTCCTCTG
>JAHDGN010000581.1 GCA_020627645.1 Akkermansiaceae bacterium | reverse complement strand
TCACCAGATAATTAATCCGATTCGGTGATAAAATGTGCTCCAACTCCAACCCAAAAATTCGCGACGCATCCGCATGCTTTACATAATAATAATCTGAATTCCCATTGAACTGATTCGTCACCCGCACCCGAAAAGGCCTCGAATTCCCAAACTCCCCAAAGTCCACCCGATCCACCGTCAAATGCTCCGCAAATGTCCGATCCCCACCAATCTTCAACATCGCATAAATTTGCGTCAACTTAGGACGCAACTCCGCCATCACCTCCGGAGGATACATCACCTCCAACCACAAAGTTTCCTCACCATCTGGATTCTCATACGGAATTGAACCCGAAAACCTAAGCAACTCATCGTACACAAGCGGAACTGCCGAAATCCGACGATAATGCCTCAGATAGTTTCTTAACCGATCAGAGATTGGGTAAAATATCTTTCGCCGCGAAATGGAAGCTCCCTCATTCATACCCCTCAACCCAACAACCCATCTTCATTTCGATCAATCCAGAAAAGCCCCTCAACCCCATCCTTTAAAAATTTCTCCCAATACCTCCGCTCCCTCGGCTCCGACTTCTTTCGCCTCTCCACCTCATCCATCGCATCATAGCTGAGCCTCCCCATCTCCTTCACCAAATCACGCTCCGTCAACCGAAGCATCAAATCTTCCCAAAATATAGTATTTCGAAACTCCTCCAAACATCGCTGAAAAAATGCCCCCTCTTGAAACTTCTCCGTCACCCGATTTTTTTCCCGATCCACATCAAACTCCACAATTTCACCCATCCCCGTATTTTTCGCCGCCTCCAGCACCTTATGCTCCATCTTCTCAAACCTCTCCTGTCCCTCAAATGCTTCCTCAGTCTCACTCATTCCCGAAACCTCCGCCGCCAAACTCACCATCTCTACCAGGGTCAACAACTCCTCTTCCGAAAACCTCAACTGCATGCCCCCGGACCAAATCACTCTAAATCAAACAAAACAAGCCCCCAATCGTCTCTCAACGACAATCTAAAACGCAAATCACTTGATCTCCTCCAAAAAATCTGCATAAACACCCGTCCACCCTTTTGCGAATGCGGGATTAGCTCAGTTGGTAGAGCAACTCGTTTACACCGAGTGGGTCGGCGGTTCGAGTCCGTCATCCCGCACCATTCGATTTTTCAGGGGTTTCAGAGTTTCACCCCACATTGTGGAGTGTCTGGCCGCTTTCAGTAACGCCTGGATACT
>JAHDGN010000151.1 GCA_020627645.1 Akkermansiaceae bacterium | reverse complement strand
CTGAAAAAAATTTATTTAAGAAACCCGAAATTTTAGCAATGACAGCGCACTAGATAATACCCTACTCATCTTCACCAGCGACAACGGCCCCTGGATGATTTACGGCAATCACGGAGGGACCGTCGGCCCTCTCCGTGGATCAAAAGGCACAACCTGGGACGGTGGTGTCCGAGTTCCTTGCCTGATTCAATGGCCTGCAAAACTCAAAGCCGGATCCGTCGTCAAAACACCGTTCATGACCATCGATCTCCTCCCCACAATCGCGAAACTCATCAAAGCCCCACTCCCCAACAATAAAATCGATGGCGTTGATGCCTGGCCCGTCATCTCCAGCAAACAAACCACACCCGTCCAAGAGGCCTACTATTTTTACTATCACCGCAACAACTTAGAAGCCATGCGGATGGGTCCATGGAAACTTCACTTCCCACACAAATATCGCGTCTGGCAAAATCAACCAGGGAACGATGGCCACTCCGGAAAATACGGCCCCGCCACCACCGGACTCGAACTCTACAACCTAGAAGTCGATCCTGGCGAATCAAACGACGTCGCCCAAAAACACCCCGAAGTCGTCGCCAAGATGCAAAAACTTGCCGACAAGAAACGATCCGAACTCGGAGACGACCTCAAAAAAGTCACACCAACCGAAAAACGCCCAGCTGCCACAGCCCCTATCCCCGATTGGGTCAAACGAATGAAGCAATAGAGCCCGTCACTTAAACGGCCTCACGCACCCAAAATCTCGCTCGGAGTCACTGAGTCAATCCCATGAGCCTGCCCCACAGGCGGGCAAGTCAACTGCCCACCAGAGACATTCATCCCCAAAGCCAAACCAGAATCTTTTCTCATCGCATCCATCGGCCCCATTTCAGCCAAAGCCACCAAATACTTCTCAGTCACATTGTTCAGCGCTTGCGTCGAAGTTCGAGCATACGCCCCAGGCATATTAGCCACACAATAATGCAACACATCTTCTTCCCAGAAAGTCGGATCCTCGTGCGTTGTCGGCCTTGTCGTCTCTGCACACCCCCCCTGATCCACCGCAATATCCACTAAAACCGAACCAGGCTGCATTAACTTCAGCATGTCCCGTGTGATCAATTTAGGCGCTGCGGCCCCTGGAACCAAAACTGCCCCAATCACCAAATCAACCCGTGGCAACAATTCTGCCAAATTAGCTTCATTCGAATACACCGTACTCGCCCCCTCCATCGTGATATCCAAAAATCTCATCCGCTCAAAATCCACCTCCAAAATCGTGACATCCGCCCCAATCCCGGTCGCCACCCGAGCCGCATTCACTCCGGCTGTTCCCCCTCCAATCACAATCACTCGCCCCCGAGCCACCCCTGGAACTCCTCCCAACAAAATCCCTCGTCCGCCACAATGCTTCGCAAGATGATAAGACCCCACAATCGAAGACATCCGCCCCGCAATCTCTGACATCGGCTCCAGCAAAGGTAATCTCCCGTTCACCTCCACCGTCTCATAGGCAATTCCAGTACAACCAGTCTTCAACAACCCTTCTGTCAAATCCTTCGAAGCAGCTAAATGCAAATAAGTAAAAAGGGTGTGCGAATCATTCAACATCTCCAGCTCCACCGGCTGAGGCTCCTTCACTTTCACAATCAACTTACCCTCCTCAAAGACATCTCCCGCCGTCGGCACAACCTTCGCGCCCGCCGCCTCATACTGCTCATCCAAATAAGAAGACCCAGCACCAGCACCTTTCTCCACAAAAACTTCATGCCCTCGAGCCACCAAATGCTTAACCGTCGAAGGAATCACCGAAACCCGATGCTCCTGATTCTTGATTTCCTTGGGCACACCAATCTTCATGGGCGTTACCTAACACGCGTTTTTCAAATCGGCAACGCTAGTGATCAAGATCTCATCCTATTTCTACCTCTCGAAAGCCCGTCTCCCCATGCTCGACCACTAATGCCGCGCCCCCTCCCCTCAAAAACTCTCTCAAAACCTCCATCACTCCCAACTTTCGAGCCTCGTCCAACCCCGTCAAAGCTTCATCCAAACACAAAAGCCTCGGCCCAAAGGCCAACGCCCTTCCAATCGACACCCTCCTCCCCTCCCCCCCCGAGAGCCCTTTAACCTTTCGTTCCATCAACTCACCCAATCCCAAACGCTCGCCCAACCCCTCAACCTCTCTTCGCTCCTTTTTTCCCAACCGTTTTCGAACCCTCAGACCAAATTCCAAATGCTCCCGTACCGTCATCGAAGGAAACAACACCACATCTTGGGGAACCAAACCGATCTCCCGTGCTTCCAAATTCATCCCCACCAAGCTCTCACCCCCCAAAAGAATCTCACCCCTCACAAGCTGCCCTTCCCTCAACCCACAGACCACCTCCAATAACGTCGTCTTGCCACTTCCACTTGGACCCACCAAGGCCAATGCCTCACCACGAGCCACCTCGAAATGAAGAGGACCCACCTCAAAATCTCCAACCCTCGCCACAAGATCTCGAACCTCAAAAAAAGAACTCACCTCCACACCTCCCTTCCCATCACCAGTCTCACCAAAACCAAAGCCCCAACAGCCATCAAAATCATCAACAATGACAACGCAGCTGCTCCTCCCAAATTCCCAAGATTCACCTCCAAATAAATGGACGTCGGCAACACCTCTGTTCTCCCCCTCGTCGCTCCCGCAAAAATCAACACCGGGCCAAATTCCCCCAAGGCCCTCGCCCACGCCATCGTTCCGGCTGCCAAAATCCCTCGACCCGCCAGCGGCCAAACCACCCGCACAAAAGCCCCACCCCAACCACACCCCAGACTCCTCGCAAGCTCCTCATGCCGAGTTCCCAACTCATCAAAGGTCGAACGCATCATCCGAATCGCAAAAGACGCCGCAACCGGCAACTGCGCCAACACCACTGCCACCGGATGAAAAGTCACCGGCACCCCAGCCCCGGTCAGCAAATTTTCCAAAGACGCACCAGACCCCCTCAACAGAAACGCCCCAATCCCACATCCACCACACAAACCCAAAAACACCACCACCCCGCCTCTTCTTCCCTGCCCAGAAAACCACAACCCCATCGCCAAAAAGCCAACCGCCAAGATCACCAAACACAACCACACCCCCACTCCATTAAACAACACCAACAAACTCAAACCCACCACCAAAGGAGGCAACAAAATCGGAACATCCAAGAGGGTATCAACCAATACCCTCCCCCGAAACTCAACCCGCGACATCAAATACCCCACTGGCACAGCAATAAAAATCGCAAGAATAGCAGTCGCAGTCGCACTCACCAAACTCAACCTCACCGCCCGCTGAATCGACTCATCCTCCAAAACCCGCAAAACCTCACCCCAAGACACCACCGTCAAATTGGCCCCCACCAACAAAAACAACAACGACCCATACCCCACCAACATCACCACTAAAAAAATCGAAAACATCCCCCCCCCGGCGCCTCAACCGTCCCGACTCTCACCCCGCCTATCTCTCCACCAACATCACCACTAAAAAAATCGAAAACATCCCCCCCCTATCTCGGCGCCTCAACCGTCCCGACTCATCATTCACCCCTCCTATCTCTCCTTCTTTTCAAAAAATGCAACGCCCAAAAAAAGAATCCCGCCCGGTTGTCTCCAACCCAGGCGGGAACCACTTCAGGGAGACCGAACGACCTCCTACTTCTGGTCAATCACTGGTGGCTCATAGCCAATTGGTGGAAGAGGCGGCTTGCAGCCGAATAATCCGCAGCTGCTCAAACTCACCACCAATCCCAACAACCCCAGTACTTTCATCATTGTTTTCATAAAATCAAAAATCTCCGCTCAAACCACTTATGATAGACTCCTAGTAACTATAAACACCCCTAGCCCGCACGTTCGGCTCTTCAGCGAAGGCCCTCGCACCTCCTCGCTTCACCAATTCCGTCCAAGGCTGACGGCCCTTTTCCGTAAAGACCGCCAGCCCGACCACACCAACATTACGCACGTTTCCGTGACGCAAATTTGCATAAGACCCCGGAACAGACGAAAAGCGAAACGCCGCAACCTCTTCATGACTTGTCCTGAACCCCTTCACCACCAAGGTCTTTCCCGGATTAATCACATAACCCCGCTTCTTCACCGATGCCGGTTTCCCATCAATCACATCCAAACCATCAACACTCAAAACCACCTCAAGCCTCACCTGACTCAAATTCTTCACCTTCAATTGATACTCTCTCCCCTTCTTACCCACCACAAACCGACCACCACGCCACCAGTAATTTGAAAACGACCCCCAACTCGAACTCATTCCCCACTCAACCAAACCACCAGCCGCTTTCTGCATCCCATCACCCTTCGTCTTCAAACTCACCCCCATCGCCTTCGCCCCCTCACGGTCATTGTAACGAATCGAAGTCAAATAATTCGGCTTCTTCCCCGCTCTCACAAAATCCGAATACGTCATCGCAGACTCCAACTCCCTGCCCCACCCCGTCGCAATACCAGTCCTCTTTCGCGACACCGACGACTCGACTGGAGCCGGAGCCGGGGCAACCCCCACCACCCCTTCACCCGAATCCGAAGCCGAAGCAATTGCAGGAGCCGACAGCGGAGCAGGTGGCCCAGATCTGACCTGACTAGAACAACTCGACAAAACCCACCCCCCAAAAACCACCATCATCCACCTGAAAATTTGCTTCATGTTTCGCATAACGATGCTAAAAAAACAGCAAAATCGAAAGACGTCAACCTTTAATGCTGTTTTTTTAACACATGAAAAACTCACGAAAGATTGCCTTCTGTGATCACCCGACTATGAATTCCAACATCAAAGGCGTAACGAACTGCATGAAAAATATCGCATCCCTCCTTTCCATCGCTCTCTTCGGCTCTCTGCTAACCAGCTGTAGCTTTTTCACCCCTCAACAAGAAACTGATCCCAAAGCCCAGCAACAAGCCGCTCAACCAGCCCAACCAGTCAACCCTCATCCCCCTGGGTCCTACGCCGCATTCAAATGGGCCAATTACCCAAATACCACCCGCACTTGGCGGAACGAAGCCCTCTTAGCCGCCGGAAATCCATCCAACACCAAAGTCACCATCGATCTCTCCACCCAACGTGGCTTCCTCTTCGTCAACGACCAAGTCGCCATGGACTACCGAATCTCCTCCGGACGCTCAACTCACAAAACTCCCACCGGAACTTTCCGCATTACCGAAAAAATCAAAGACAAACGTTCCAACCTCTACGGCAAAATTCTGAACTCCAGCGGCACTGTCATCAACGGAGACGCCGACTCTCGAAAAGACAAAGTCCCAGCTGGCGGCAAGTTTCTCGGCGCCCCCATGCCCTACTGGATGCGCCTCACAAACTACGGCATCGGCATGCACCAAGGATACGTCAGCAGAAAATACGCTTCCCATGGCTGCATTCGCACCCACGCTTCCGCCGTCCCAACCGTTTTTGCCAAAACCAAGGTCGGCACTCCAGTTCTTGTCCAAGACTAGATCCTAAAAACAACAAACCCCAAAAACATAACATCATGAAAAAAAGCATCAAACTGGCCCTCATCGGCCTTGCCGCAGCTCTTCTCAGCAGCTGTGCCATCGACAACCCAGTCGCTGCCGGACCTCGCAAAGCTCGTAATCATGCCGAGTTCAAAGCACGTCAAGACTACCGTACCACATCGGAAGTTTATAAGAACGACGCCCTTTACGCGGCTGCAAACCCTTCCAATACCAAAGTCCTCATCGATCTCAGCGACCAACGTGCCCAACTGGTCGTCGGCTCATCTCAAGACGTCGCCATCGACACCCCAGTCTGTACCGGCCGCGCAGGAAAGCGCACCCCAACCGGGCGCTTCCCAATCACCGAGAAAATCGTCGACAAACGCTCCACGATTTACGGCACCACCTTCTACCGAGGACGGCGCGTTCACGGCGGCGATCGCCGCAAATATCGGGGACCTCGCGACAAATATGTCGGCGCACCACTCCCTTACTGGATGCGCCTCACTGGCGACGGCATCGGCATGCACGGCTCCAACAGCGTCCACCGCTACCCAGCTTCCGGTGGCTGCATCCGAACTCCACAACACGTCGTTCCACAAATCTTTTCCAAAGTCCGAAAAGGAACCCCCATCATCGTCACTCACTAACTCCCCAAATCACTCGATCAACAAAGGCGCGCCCCAAACAAGGAGCGCGCTTTTTTTATCCCCACCAACACCCATGTATCACCCTCAACTCAAAACCAAAATTTCAACAACCTAACAAACGTCCCCCATGCATCCCAACGCGCGCCTCTACTCCTGGTTCACCACCCTCTTCAACGCCCGCTTCTACTACCCCATCATTGCCATCCTCTTCATCGACCTCGGCCTCACTCTCTCCCAATACGTCATCCTCAACGCCATCTGGGCCGCCACCATTCTCTTAGCCGAAGTCCCCTCTGGCGCTCTTGCCGATCTCCTCGGCCGTCGGAAACTCCTCATCATCTCGACCACCCTTATGGTCATCGAAATGACCACCCTCCTCCTCGCCCCCAAAGACGGAGGCCAAACCCTCTTCCTCCTCTGTTGCCTCAACCGAATCCTCTCCGGACTCGCCGAAGCAGCCGCAAGCGGTGCCGATGAAGCTCTCGCTTACGACTCCCTTGAAGACAAATCACTCTGGGATCAAGTCCTCGAACGCACCATGCGGCTCCGATCCGGCGCCATGGCCATCGCCATGATCCTCGGCGCTCTCCTATATGACTCCGCTAAAATCGGCGTCCCCCAAAACATCGCTCACCGCCTCCCCATCGCCCTCTGCCTTCTCCAGGCCATCGCCGCCCTTCTCCTCTCTTTCCGCTTTCAAGAAAGCCATCACAAACCAAAAAATGCCAATCTTCTTTCCCTCCTCAAACAAACCCTCACCGCCGCCAAATGGACTTTGACCACCAAAGCTGCCATCCTCATCATCACTGGAGGGCTCCTCATCGATAGCATCGTTCGAAACTTCGCCACCATCAACAGCGAATACTTTCGCCTCATCAACATCCCCACCTACCTCTTCGGCTTCATCGCCGCCGGCACCTCCTTCCTCGGAATCCTCACCCCTCGACTCTCTCGCCACCTCGCTCAGAAATACTCCCCCCTCACCAATCTCACTCTCACCGCTGCCTGGGCCCTCATCTGTCTCATTCTGATCGGACTCACTCTCCCCCAATGGGGCATTATTCCAGCCGCAGCCATCATGCTCCTTTTCGGTCACATCAGTTTCCTGACGAGTCGCTACCTGAACGCCCTCGCCCCATCTCAACAGCGTGCCACGATTCTCAGCGTCAAAGGCCTACTCTTCAACCTTGGCTACGGACTCACCTCCCTCCTCTTTGCCCTCGCCGTAACCCAACAAACCCATAAATTCCAAAATAAAGACCAAGCCCTCACCTCCGTCCTCAACCTTCAACCCTGGACCTTCCTCATCATCATCACCACTTTCCTCCTCACCGCCAGATCCCTCAAACTCCCAAACCAAATCACCAATTCTGACGCCTAAAACCCCTCTC
>JAHDGN010000150.1 GCA_020627645.1 Akkermansiaceae bacterium | reverse complement strand
CCGCTCAAACCATTGATAAGCAATAGGTTAGACCTTAACCTGACGCGAATGCCAAGCCGCGTAGAGCCCACCTTCAGACTTCCCTGGATATCTTGATACATATTCATCTAACAAAACTCGAAATTTCTGATCTCCGTTTGCTAATAACGCCATTAGATTCAAAAATGGATCCATTCGTTGAAAAGAACCAGAAGCCCTAATTTTTGAAACATCCATCACTTCTGCTATCTTTTCACACCCTTCATCAAAAATTTTAGTTGATTTCGGGCACCCATATGGCGCTGTTGATCGATAAGTTCCCATTACCGGAACATTGAGGACCACATTCGACCGCTGGCCGTTTCGATCCCTCACCACTGATAACCTTCCTCTCCCTGCTTCAGACTCCGCAAATGTAGGCGCCTTAGCAAAGGCAACTCTTGCGTCACTTTCAAAAGTCTTTCCATCTAACCCAGTGATAAGATCTCCAACGACCAATTTTCCTTCTGCCGGTGTTCCTGCAGTCACCTCGCTAATTCTGATTTTCCTAGAATTTTTCGTATGATAGATCCCCTCTTCGAATTCTCCCTGACAACCGGTTGTTCCGAGAATCCACTGCTGAGAAGCTTCTGCCAAACCACCAAAAAAGAAGAAAATAGAAACTAAAAAAGCTCTTGAAAGAAAGAGCAGAAAAGCTGATAGAATAGCATGCATATTTACCGCATTCATGCTTTCCATTTACATGCGCTATGAAATTGCAGCAAATATAATTTTCGTTCAGAAATCTTTTGCGGAGAACAAATATTTCTCACCCCATTCAATTTATTCATTAATAGCATCTTAGGGATGTTTGTTTGCATGCATTATTAGGGGTTTTGCTGATTAACATCGACATTCATCACCACAAAAATCACCCAATTTTCGATAAAACAATTTCTTCACAGATCGACGTAGCCAAGAATGTTGACTGCCAAAAAACGAAATCAAGACCTCAATTTAATTTGATTTCCCTAAACCACCGCAATCTCTCAACGCAATCCGTTCAAATGGTCTTTTGCCGGGATCACCTCTCTTCCCGGATTTCTGAACAAACCAGCCAACTTTGCTCCGTGATCTCAAAAAACGTCAAATTCCCACTTCTCAGTTCCTTAGCAAAACACAAAAATCCTCCATCAAGATTTCTCAAACCATTTTCACTGCCATCGACTTTGAATCCGCAGGCACGGCCAAAGGTTTCACTGATGCTCCCGTCCAAGTTGGACTCGCTTCCTGGTCCAAAGAAAAAAATCTCCACGCCCCCTTCAGCTCTTTTCTTCAGTGCGACCGGGAGATCACTTGGGCCGCCCAAAAAATCCACGGGATAACCAAGGATGATCTGAAAGAAGCGCCGTCTCTACTCTCACTCTGGCCAACTCTCAAAAAACATCTCACGAAAGGCCCCGTGGTCGCGCATGGACATGGAACCGAAAAACGATTTCTTCGCGCATTCCCCGGCCATCCTTTTGGTCCCTGGATTGACACTCTTCAGCTTTCCCGTGCAGCCTGGCCAAACATTTCTTCCCATTCCCTGGGCGATCTTTGCCAATTCTTCAACTTGAACCAGTTCTCCGGTAGTGCCCCAAACCGACAGTGGCACGATGCCTTATACGACGCTCTTGCCTCTCTCGCTCTCCTTGATCACCTTGTTCACGAATTCAATCTTCTAGAGCAACCTGTCGAAATCCTTTTCAAACCAGACACCTCAACCTGGCACCGCCTTCGTCATCAATGAACACCGTCCACGTCAATCTTGCCCAACGCTCCTACAACATTCTTGTTGCTCCCGACCTGCTCGATGAGGCGGGAACAAGGATCCTCGAAGCCTCACTCACAGGAAAAGCCGCTGTCATTACCGATAGCAATGTTGCTCCACATTACCTAAATCGACTCCTAGCATCTTTAAAATCAGCCAACATCACTTATTCATCTCACGTGTTCCCCGCCGGCGAGGCTTCTAAATCACTCGTGGCAGCTGAATCGCTCTGTCGCGAACTCATCCAGTCTGGACACAATCGTTCTTCCTTCATCGTCGCTCTAGGCGGAGGAGTCACCGGAGATCTTGCTGGCTTTGTCGCCTCGATTTTTTACCGAGGAATCCCCTTCGTCCAGATCCCAACCACAATCGTCGCTCAAGTCGACTCAGCTGTTGGTGGGAAAACGGGGGTCAATACCCCCGAAGGCAAAAACCTCATTGGCGCTTTTCACCAGCCGCAACTCGTGATCGTTGATCCTCAGACCCTTCTTACTCTCCCTCCTCGTGAATTCCGGGAAGGCTTCGCTGAAGTCATCAAACACGCAGCGATCAAAGATGCGGCTATGCTCGATCATCTAGAATCCCTCGATCCGGACAACCAAGCCATTCCCCCCGAACTCATCGCTCGGAACGTCGCCATCAAAGCCCGGATTGTCGAAGAAGACGAAAAAGAAACAAGCGGCACCCGTGCTCTTCTTAACTTTGGCCACACCATTGGCCACGCCATCGAAGCTTCAGTTCCCTACGGGTCACTTCTTCACGGAGAAGCCATCTCCCTCGGCACCCGAGCCGCCCTTCTTCTCTCACAAAAACATGCTCAACTACCTTCCAGTGACGCTCAACGGCTCCTCAATCTACTCAAACAATACAAACTCCCACTAACCCTCGCCGCAGACATCTTAACCGATACCATCATCGAAAAACTCTCTCGCGACAAAAAATTCACCAACCAAAAACGCACCTTCGTTTTACTCGAAAAACTTGGAAACGCAGTCACCTGCGACACCATTCCACCTGAAGACATTGCCACAACTATCGAAACTCTCCGATCATGAACCTTGAAACTTACACTGGTGGCCCCGTTCAGACAAACGGCTACATTCTCCACAAGAGCGATCTCTGCATCGTCATTGATGCACCTGCTGGAATAGCAAA
Source organism: Akkermansiaceae bacterium (assembly GCA_020627645.1). Classification (GTDB taxonomy): domain Bacteria; phylum Verrucomicrobiota; class Verrucomicrobiia; order Verrucomicrobiales; family Akkermansiaceae; genus SW10. The sequence continues at coordinate 4,603 of JAHDGN010000150.1, read as the reverse complement.
CTATCTCCAAGGACATCAACTCAAGCCCACCCATCTCCTACTCACCCACCAACACTTCGACCATGTCGATGATGTCAACGCCCTGCAGAAACTAGGCGCAACAACATACGCCCACTACCCCTATTCTCCAGACGAAATCATCCAGGAAGAACGCGTCACCGCAGCCTTCGGCATCCCAGTCAAAATCCCTCCTTTCACCATTGATCACGTCATCAGTGAACCTTCCACCCTTAATATCGGAGACCTCACCTTCCATCTCTCCCATCTTCCTGGGCACTCTCCCGACTCCATTTCTTTCCATCTCCCAGATCAAAAACAGATTTTTGCAGGTGACGCCCTATTCAACGGCTCGATCGGTCGCACCGACCTGCCTGGAGGCAACCATCAGCAACTCCTCGACTCCATCCTTCAAAACCTTTACACCTTGCCCGACGAAACGATTGTTTTTCCCGGCCATGGTCCCGAAACCACGATTGGCCGAGAAAAAGCAACCAATCCCTTTTGTCCTCAAACCTAAAATATAGAAACACCTTAAAATGATAAAACGATCCATCTTCATCATCCTAGCCCTCGCGCTCAGTCTTCCCTCTGCCATCGCCGGAGGAAAACGCCCCCAAAAGAACCGCATTTCCTTCCATATCCAAGGAGGAATGCAGGACGGACCAAGGATGGTCTTTCCCGCAATGGTTCGCGGTAAGCGACTCTTTTTCCAAAAGACTCCAATCGCCACCGCCAAAAACATCACCTCTTTCAAACACTTCGAAAACCCCACCGGTACCTTCGGAGCCACCTTTTCATTCGATCGCCAAATTTCTAAAAGAATTACGGCTTTCACGACTCAACACCAAAAAAAATGGCTCGTTGCCATGCTCAACGGTCGTGTCGTCGATTCCGTCATTATCGACAAACCTATCCGTGACGGAAAACTCGTTGTCTGGGACGGTATCAAACTCGTCGAAATCGTTCGCTTCGAATACGCCTTTCCCCTCACCGGCGAATCGCGCGAAGAATGGCGTAAGCGACTGAAGGAGCATAACCAAAATCGCAAAGCAGCACAAAAGGAACTCAAAGAGCGCGCCGAATATCGCCGGAAAATGAAAGGCCGCTAAAATTTCGATTCCATGAGACTCCTCCCCATTCTCGTTCTCTTCCCACTGATCCTTGGGGCTGCCCAGCCTGTAAAGCTTGTCCTTCCCACCGACAACCGGGCGCTTTTCGAAGACAAACCCGAGGACTTTTACATGTATGTCAATGAAGGCCTCAAACGATGGACCACTGGACAATATGGCTTCGTTCGCTCAGTTCGAGAAGTTGAAAACGACGGAATCATTGCCACGAAATTCCACGAAGGTTTAGACATTAAGCCCGTAAAACGCGATCACCGTGGAGTTCCCCTAGACAAAGTTCGTGCCATTGCCGACGGCACCGTCGCTTACGTAAACAACAACCGCATTGCCAGTAACTACGGCATCTACATTGTCATCGAACACAACTGGGGGCACGGTCCCTTATACTCCCTCTATGCTCACCTAGCCGACACTTCCGTGATCGCCGGGCAAAAGGTAAAAGCAAATACTAACATCGGAACCCTGGGGTTTACAGGTCGAGGCATTAACCTTCGTCGAGCTCACTTGCATCTCGAACTCTGTCTTCTCAACAATAAAAACTACGACTCCACGACCGATACCAAACACGGAATCTACGACGGTCGTAACCTCATCGGCATTGACCTCGCCAACCTTTATCTCGCTCTCCGCACGAACCCCAATTTGACCATTCCCCAATTTCTCAAAACCCTCCAACCATACTTCAAAGTCACCATCCCTCGGGACAAACCCCTCGAAATCACACAGCGCTATCCTTGGCTCAAAAAAGGTGATCACTCAAAATCAACCCCGTCCTACGAAATTTCTTTTAGCGCTTCCGGCATCCCTCTTGCCGTCAACCCTAGCCGGAGAGATGTCACTCAACCAACGATCACCGCGGTTCGACTCACTCGCTCGAATCACGAATACTACACTAGAGGCAGACTGACTGGAACAGGGCGACGCGCGACTCTCAAACCCTTAGGGAAACTCTACCTCTCACTTTTTATGAACGACTTCCCCATTAAACCAAAAGAAACGCAACCTGAAACCATTCCAACAGAATGACACCCGAACAAAAAATCATCGAACTTGGTATCGAATTGCCCGAAGCTGCGAATCCGATTGGCTCCTATGTCAACGCCGTCCGCACCGGCAACCTCCTCCACATCTCAGGCGGTCTGCCCATTCTCGGAGACGAGAAATACCTCGGACAGGTCCCTCATGAGTGCGACGTCGAAACAGCTCAAAAGGCAGCCCGCCTCGCCCTCATTACGCGCCTCGCCGTAATCAAAGCTGAATTAGGCTCACTCGATCAAGTTGCTCGCATCGTCTCGGTCTCAGGATTTGTTAACGCTGCTGCAGGCTTCACTGATCATCCTGCAGTTCTCAATGGGGCGTCCGATCTTCTAGTCGAAGTCTTCGGAGAAGCTGGCAAGCACTCCCGTGCTGCCGTCGGATGTTCATCTCTCCCTCTCGGTGTCTCAGTCGAAGTCAGCCTAGTCGTTGAAATCAAATCCTAACGACAAAACTGATTAACTAGCGAATCATAATGGATCTTCCCGAGCAAATCTCCCCCCCGATTTTGCTCGATGACTTCGCCGATATCATCGACGTTCGGTCTCCTGCCGAGTTTGCCGAAGACCACATCCCCGGAGCAATCAATCTCCCGGTTCTCTCCGATCAGCAACGACATGAAGTTGGCCTCCTTAACTCACATAATTCCTTTGAAGCTCGACGTCTCGGCGCGACTCTCATCACCCAAAACATCCATCAACATCTCACAACGGCCCTTGCGAAAAAGGACAACAACTTCTCCCCGCTCATCTACTGTTGGCGCGGGAACCTCCGCTCCAATTCCATGGCCGTCATCTTCCGTGCCATTGGTTGGCGCGCACGGGTTCTCGAAGGAGGCTATAAATCGTGGCGGCGCTTCCTCATCGACGACCTAGCCAAAACAACCTCCCAACCGCTCCCAAGGTTAATTGTCCTCGCTGGACTGACTGGGTGCGGCAAAACCCACATCCTCCATCATATCAAAGAACAAGGTGGCCAAATTCTCGATCTTGAAGCGCTCGCCAATCACAGAGGCTCCATCCTCGGAAACGAACCGTCCTCACCTCAACCATCCCAGAAACAATTCGAGACCCTCCTCTGGAAAACCTTCAAATCCTTCGACCCCACCAAACCAGTCTTTACCGAATCCGAATCGAACCGCATCGGTAAACTCCAATGCCCCCCGTCTCTCTGGTCACGACTTGGCGAAGGCCAGGTCATTCTCATCAACCTTTCGCTAGAGAACCGTGCTCAATTCCTCACCCGCGACTACCCACATTTTGTCAAAGACCCGACAACCCTCAAAGACACCCTGAATCGACTCCGAACCCTTCGTGGAAACGAACTCATCGACCACTGGCATAATCTGATTGATCAAAACAAATGGACAGATCTCGTTGAATCCCTCCTCCACCAACATTACGACCAAGTATACCGGAGCCCCGGATCGGACGAATCAGTCTATCGACTACCATCAGCCGAAATCACCCTTCCCAACTCCACTGAATTAGATTTTCAACGAACAGCACACCACCTCCTTATCTCCAATCCTTAAGAAAGCAGACGCCCCCTTGATCGACGTTCACAATCACCTTCAGGACCACCGTTTCGAGGGCCGCCAAGATGATATCATCAGAACAATGAAGGATATCGGAATCACTCAATGCGTGGTGAATGGAACATCCGAGAACGATTGGACGCTCGTTGCAGACCTATCAACACGACACCCAGACTTCATCATACCCTCGTTCGGACTCCATCCTTGGAAAGTCGCTTATGCTTCAAGCGATTGGTTAGCCATTCTCGAGAAGTTCCTCATTTCATTCCCCCACTCAACCCTCGGTGAATGCGGCCTCGACCTCTGGATCAAAGAACCTCATTTCCCCAGACAGCTTGACGCGTTTTCGATGCAGATCGATCTCGCCCACCACCTCAATCGCCCCGTCACAATCCACGCTCTCAAAGCCTGGCAACCTCTCATTCAACTTCTCCAGTCAAAAAAACAAAACCTCCCCAAGCTCCTTTTCCACTCGTTCAACGGTTCCATCGAAATCGCGCAACAGCTGCTGAAACTTCCAACCGATGTCTATTTTTCATTCTCCGGTCACTTTCTCCACAACCGAAAAGAAAAAGTTCGCAAAACCTTCGCCCAGCTCCCCCAAGATAGGATCCTGGCAGAAACCGATGCACCCGACATGCTGCCCCCCAGTCCACAATTTACCTTCAAAGAACAAAACCATCCTGCCAATCTCGCTCAAACCATCGCCTACCTGAAAACCACCCTCAACCTGGAGCCCAAAGTCTTCACCCAAAATACTCTTTCGTTCCTGGAAGAATCATCCAAATAGGAACGAAACTTCTAGTGGAACTCCAGCAACGACTCACAGAGTGCGAACTCGATCTTGAAAAATCAATAGACTAAGTTGGCAGCTGAAGCCCAAAGCCAGGAGCTGAAGACGGAA
>JAHDGN010000149.1 GCA_020627645.1 Akkermansiaceae bacterium | reverse complement strand
ACACCTCCACCAATCGTCACTCCACGAACATCACCCGGAATGGCCCTCCCAACCGCCACGAAAGGACGCGTAAACCGAGCGACAAAGCCCTGTCCACAAGACAAAAAATGAGCCTCATTCGACGCGAAATCCTTGATCGCTCCACCCGGCTCCGTCACCGCTTGCATCACTTTAAGCGGAGACCTAACACGCGTCTTGGCCACCACCGCCTCATTACCACCCAAGGGATTCCCACGCTCAGCCGACAACACCCCTTCTTCCTCTGTTTCCAAAAACCAAACAACCTCACGCCCCAAATCTACATCCTGCAAAAAAACGAAATCTCCCACTCCCGGCCCCTCAAAATGATACGGTACCGCAACCCCACCAGGCACCAATGGAGGCAAACTCAATTCATACCCCGCTGGCCCCACCGGATTCTCTTCAACCCTGAGTTCTAAATAACGCTTGGGAGCCACCCCACCACGCCCCGTCACCGTCACTCGAAATCTCCCCGAAGGCTCCGTCAGGGAACGCCCCACCCGCAAAACCCCATCTCCCACATCCAAACCTGGAGTCCCCAATGACTGCGGAGTACAGTCCAATAAATAACTCCGAAATCCCTCATAATTCCAAACAAAAGACACCCCCTCCACCGGCGCCAAACCACGAAACTCCAACGTATAAGTCTCGCCACTTCCTGGATCCAAAATTAACCCCACCGGACCACCACCCACCAATGCCCCTACATCATCAAATTGATACAATCGATAATCCCCCGCACCATTCACCACCTGCAAATTCGAATCCTCCACCCACCCTGGCTTCCTCGCCAACGAAGGTCCCACAAACGCTCGATCCAAAAATGCCGGAGCCAAAGCCGCCACCCCCATCACGTCATATGGATTTCCATACTCTACAAAATTCCCATTCAGGCCAAAAATACTCCCATCCTCAGAGGTCCAGGAACTCGCATGACCCATCCCGTAATTGTGCCCCGTTTCATGAACAATAACCGAAGCCGTCGGCACGTCCAAATTGATCCACTGCCTGCCCGACTCTCCACTTGCTCTAGCCTGATCCCCACCAAAAGTCTTTCTGAAGACATAAGAAATAATATCATAGTCCTCAATAACGACCCCTTCGACTTCCAACAAACCATCAGCATCATCAGCCAGCCGAACCGACCCAACACCCCATCCTAAAGTCTCATAAAACCCTTGCGTCGCCGGCAAAGTCACAATCCCAGAATGAAAATCCACTCTCAAATCCACCTTCCCATAAGAAAACTTTTCCAACGTCTCTTCCGCCGTCTGGTAAATAGACGTCAAATCTCCGATTGTCGTTGGATAACCCGAAACATCACTAAACTCCAAAACGACAACCAACATTCTCCCCTCTCCCGTTGTCAGAGGGTCCCCCCAACAGAAACCACCAAAAAACAACATCCATACAAAACACAAAATCTTCTTCATAAAAATTCTACTTAATCAATTTTTCTCCACTCCCATCTCTTCAACCTCAAACCCCAGACCAGGTCCAATCTCTGAAAACTTATCAAAAAACCGACTGACCTGTCTCCGATCATAGGCCGCAGGATCTCCACCCAGTTCAACAATCATCGATTCCTCTTCAAAAATATTTTTCACCACCATTCCTTGAATCTCAACTCTCTCCAACCCCTCCATTGCTTCATGTCCCGGGTGATCTCTTCTCAACGGAGTTTCCCTCAACAAGGTGGGCTCAAACAAAAACACGTCGTCATTACTTTTCCAGCTGAGATTTTCCATCCGAACTCTCCCGTCCCTGAAAGCCCATGTATGCCCCCTCATGAGTGCCATCACATTCCCCTCACTCTTCATCTCTAATGAAGGAAATCGGTAGTTCATATGATCTACCACCAAAGCCATCCCAAGAAAGAAGTTCCCTTCCAATAAAACATCAAGTCGTTCCCCCTCCCCTTGCTCTAGAGCAAAAGCCAACGGAAACAAACCACCCAAAAAACTACCGGTCACCTCCAATCGAGAACTTCCAGCCGATTCAGAAAAGGTCACTAAAAACCCTTTTGGACAAACAATCCGACTCCTCTCAATCAACACCTCTCCACCTTTCCTGATCTCGATCAACTTCCCTTCCGGAAACCATTTCCGCGGGCCAGCCACCTCAATTTCACAACGATCAATTAGAAGCCTCTTCCCATACTGAACAATCACCGGTGGCCCCTTCCCCAACGATAAAGGCCTCACAATTTTCACATTCCTCAGCTCCAAATCCCCTTTAGATTCAATCAGAGCCCCATCACTCCCTAGATGCTCCAAAGTCAGCACGGCTCCCCTCTCTCCCTCAATCCTAACCTTCACCTCGCTTCCGATCTTCAACGTCTTTTCAATTCTTAAATGAACGTTCTTTCCCACCCGAATAACGGAGAGCTCTTTTTCTCCTCTCTCTTCAATTGCCTTCAACGCCTCCCTTAAAGATTCAAACCATCCCATTCCCTCAACCCTAAAAATTTGTTCCCGTTCAACCACTTGCTCATTCTCAACCACTATTTCTCGCTCCCCTCCCCTCTCCCAAAACCACCAAAGAAACCCCGCCACAAGACACAACCCAAAAAACCCAAAAAACAACCCCACACGATGATTGCTCCGACCAATTTGCTGCCCCTCGATCTTCGGCACTTGTTTCTCCTCCAAACACCTCAAGGCCAACTCCGCACTTCCAATCCTCCTCTCAGGATTCTTTTCCAACATCCGCCCCAAAAACTCCTCAAACCAACTAGGCACCTCCTCTCTCATCGCCCTCAACCTAGGAGACTCCTCCGACAACACTTTCTGAATCACCGCCACACTAGATCCCCCACGAAACGGAGGATCACCCGTTGCACAATGAAACAAGACTGACCCCAAAGAAAACAAATCACTTCGTCCATCCAACAAATATCCAGAAGCCTGCTCAGGCGACATGTAATGCGGCGTTCCAATCACACTCCCAGGGTTCGTCAAGGAAGGCTCTTCAACGACCATCGCAATCCCAAAATCACACACCATCAACGATTCCAGACCATCCCCCAGAAGTAGATTCGCAGGCTTAATATCTCGGTGGATAATTCCTACTCGATGAGCTGCACGCAGAGCACGCAACACCTTTTCCCCAATCAATTTTAACTCCTCAAACTCGAACTCTCTCCCCCCATCCAACGCATCCTGCAAAGACCCTCCACCTAAAAACCTCATCGCAAAAAATGGAACCTTCCCGTCAACTACCTGGTAGATCGGCAACACATTTTCATGCTCCAATTTCGCGGCAGCCCTAGCCTCTCTCAAGAACCTTTTCCGAATCGCCACATCACTCGCCAACAATGGAGACAATACCTTGAGTGCGACTTCCCTTCCCAACCTAGGATCCCTTGCCCTGAAGACATGGGCCATCCCCCCGGTGGCAAGATGCTCCAATATTTCAAAATCTCCCAACCTCCCAATCACCTCATCATCTTCACGAAGATCATCCAAAACAACCCGCCAATCAGCCACACCTGAACCAACTCCCCCATTCAACGGCAATTGCTTCAAATCCTCGATCAAATCACCCACCTCTTCTGTGATCTCACCACCCAGCTTCGCCATCACCAATTGCTCGCCCTCAGTCGGACCACTCATCCTTCCAAGCAATTTCAATAGCTCCGGATCCTCATCCAAACGCTTTTCCAACTCCTCTCGTTCCATAGCGGACAATTCGCCCCTCAAATACTTCCGCAATAACTCCTGATCGATCACATTCATCTCTCAACAACCAGATAACTCACCAACGCCACCATTCTAACCAATCACTTCAACTTTTTTGATCCAGATCCAGATCCATCTCCCAAGACTCATCAGCCACCTCAGCCACTTTCTCTCGTAAGCGTGCCAACACCCTCGAACGAGACATATAGACCGCCGCGCGAGACAACCCAAGTTCTTCACCCACAACCTCTGGATCTTCCTCCATCACGGCTGTCCGATAAAAAGCCTGCCAATTCCTTCTCGCAAACTCCCCCTCCACTTTTTCGCAAGCCCAACGAAATAACCTCAACCGGTAATCTAAGTCCCAATCGACTCCACAATCATCCCCCCCAACATCATCCAACTCTTCAGACTCCACCAAAAATGGACGCCGCTTGGCACCACTTAACATCCTCGAAATCTCTCGACGAGTAATCGTATACAACCACGACCGAAACGTCCCCTTCCCACGGTCGTAATCGAATCCCTGAATGGCTCTAAAAATATTCTGCAACACCGTCTGCAAAATATCTCGTGCATCCGCCGACTGAAGACCACGCTTCAAACAAAAGCCATAAACCAGTGGGGTGTAAATCTCCACAAACTCCTCCCATGATTCCTGATCCTCTGGATCACGAATTCTCAAAATCAACGTAGGCCTTGTTGGAACTCCCGCCACCAAGCCCAACCTCCCCACCCCCCACCTTTTGGTCAATCCATTAATCATCAACTCGTCACAAGAACCCAAAAATGGCCGCAGCCCCAGTCGGCTACGACCACTTTTGGATTTCCTGCGAAACGTTACTTCACCTGTTCCAATCTTAGGAAAACCCTCGCCTCACCCTCTTTTTCATCCGCCAAGCCCATCAAATCCTCAACGACAATTTCCACAACTTCCCCCTCTCCCTCAAACTCCCGCATTCCCGGGACAAGACGCCATGAAGCGATCGCCAAGGTCGTGCTATAACTCAGATTCCATCTCGTCCCTGCCGGCAACCGAGCGGTCATTCGAGCATTTCCATCCACCAACGACATCTCTCCCAAATCTGGCACAAGATCCCCTTCCTCAACCACAGCCGTGACCGTAAAGGTATACACCGACTGATCTGGATCATCACTAAAGATCGTCACCACAGCCGACTGCACCCCAGCCGCCGACGGATCAATCGTCACGTCAAAACCCCCAGTCGCCCCACTCTTGATCATCCCAGGATTGCTCACGCTCACCAATGGATTGTCAGAAGTCACCGCCAAAACCCGCAAACTCCGACTCCCTTCATTCGCCAACGAAAATCGACGACTCACGACACCGGACCCTTCAACCAAACTTCCAAAATTGGTCCCGTCACTTTCATCCGGACTCTCATCTCCCGAATCAATTGCTCCACCATTGACCCCTCTCAACCGGGCCTGAGGTGAACTCCCTTGCGACGACACCGCCTCTCCACTCACCTCAAAGGTAAACGGAGCCTCATCTGGGTCATCGCTATACAACTCCACCACTGCAGCCTTAACCCCTTCACTTCTCGGCACAAAAGCCACTCGAATCAATCTTCCTGCCTGTCCAACATTAGCCGGAACTCCACCTACCACCGAAACCGAAAACTCCTCCTCGTCTGCTCCCGACACTGCGACCCGGGTAAAAAACAAAGTCTCATTCCCCTCGTTTCTCACCTCAAAAGGAGACTCCACCCTCTGCCCCGGACGAATCGCTGGAAACAACGTTCCCTTATCATACGAAGGAGCCTCCCCATTTTCCACCTCTTCTTCAAATGACAAGCCACCAAACACCGCAATATCCGGAGCAAAAGCTCGTCCTTCGATTTCAAAATCAAACGGATTCTCATCAGCATCATTTGTCGCAATACTCACCACCGCTGATTTCACCCCGTGCGATGTCGGAAGAAACTCAATCTCAAACATCAATTCCTCCCCAGCCTCAATCTCAGCATTCGCAGGAGACATCAGAATATCGAACTCCCCCTCCGCAGCTCCCGTCAATGTGACTCCCCCCAACTCCAAGACATCAGTTCCCAAGTTTCTCACTTCCAACACCATCTTCGACCTTTTCCCAACCTTCGTATCCCGAAACATCGTACCATCTTGCCTTCTCGGGTCCCGGCTTCCATCAGCGATCTCAGTCAAAGTCGGAATAGGATTTCCCAAAGCAACCCCTTGCCGCCCACGAACTCGTATCTCAGGCAACCCTACCCCCTGTCCAGTCAACGCAAAGGTATATGGAGACTCATCACCGTCATTGCTCTCCAACACAAATACCGCATTCCGCACTCCAGCCTCAGAAGGCTCAAACGAAATGGTAAAATCCTGACTCGCTCCCGGCTTGATATTCACAAAAGGATTTCCCGCAAACAACCCCGACACCGAATAGTCACCTGCCGCCACTCCCGTAAACCTCCTCCCGCTGATGTTCAAATTTTCGGTCCCCAAATTACGAATCCGAAAAGTTCTTTCGGCTCTCTCATCAACAGTCGTGCCTCCATAGTCAGTCCCATCCTCTACCCTAGGCGCCAAATCTCCATCCTCAATCGCCAAGAAGACCGACCCTCGCTGACTTCCCAAAACCTCAATCTCAGGACCTTCACCTTCACCACGAATCGAAAAATCAAATGGACTCTCATTCGCATCGTTTGTCTCAAAGGTGACTCTCGCTTCCTGAACCCCCAAGCTCGTAGGCTCAAACACCACCCGAAATTCACGACTCCCCCCAGGAGCCAGAGAGGCCGTCGAAAAACCAACCACCTCGAACTGATCAGCCCCAGCACCCGTTAAACCCACTGCCCCAAAAGTCAAAGCTGCTTGCCCAGTATTCCGAATCCGGAAAACCGACTCCTTCGTGTTCCCAATCGTTGTCGCATTAAAATGCGTCCCATTCTCACTCAATGGAACGAACGAATTGTCTGACACCAAATCAAACGTCTTTCCAATCCCACTCCGCTTGCCTTCCACCAAAATTTCGGGAAAGCCAATCCCGTTCCCCCTTAAAGAAAAGGTATACGGATCTTCATCCGGATCATTATTCTCTAGCGACAACACCGCACTACGCACACCCACCGCCGAAGGACGAAATGAAACCGTAAATTCCTGACTCTCCCCCGGCCCAATATTCACGAAAGGATTTCCCGCAAACAATCCAGAGACCGAATAATCCCCTGCTCCAGCTCCCGAAAAACTCCTCCCACTAATATTCAAGTTTTCATTTCCCGAATTCGAAATCCGAAACACCCTCTGAGCTGCATTCGCCCCCACCGAAGTATTGCCGAAGTCAGTCCCATCCGCCTCCCGAGGATTCGAATTTCCATCTTGAATCAATAAAAACGCGGCCCCAGTCCCCCGCCCTGCCACGGCCATCTCTGGAGCTTCAGCCAATCCCTCAACCACAAAATTGAACGGACTCTCATTCGGATCATTCGACTCAAATGAAAAATTCGCTCGCTTCAAGCCGGCGCTAGTGGGCGAAAACCTAATCCGAAATTCCCGCGATGCCCCCGGCAATAGTGAAGCCGATGAATAACCTACCGTCGCAAAATGAGCCGCACCAGTCCCCGTAATCTGGCGATTCTCCAACGTTAAAGTCGCATTCCCTCGATTCTCTAGACGCACCAACATATCACGACTGCTCCCCACCGAAGTGGCCCTAAACAAGGTCCCGTTGTTGACCCTCACACTAGTGGAATTGTCAAAAACCAGATCATACGTCCTCCCAACCTCATCTCTCTTTCCCTCTACCTGCACATCTGGAAACGCGGTCGCCTCTCCACGAATTGTAAAGCTATAGGGATTTTCATTCACATCATTGTTATTG
>JAHDGN010000580.1 GCA_020627645.1 Akkermansiaceae bacterium | reverse complement strand
CAACTAGGAGACCTCCCCGAGCCCAAACCTACCCACAGATTCTGCTGAAGATCCTATTTTCTTTATGTTGATCAGGGCCATTTTTCTTGGATTTGGATCATAGGAGTGCGGTAGTGGGCCGTCTGTGGGTTGTTGAGGAGGATGGTGTGTTTGGAAGGGGTGAGTTGTCGGGCTTTTGTTGCTGGCATGGTTGAGAGGGTAAGAGATCGATTGGGGCAGAGTTTGAGGCGAAACTGGTGGGCGAGGCGTCCCATGGTCCAACGAGCATTGATTTCACTGACTTTGTTCCAATGGAGTTGGCCGCCTTGAAGGTAGAAGAATGAGTCGAGGCAGATGGGACCTTGGTATTGGTGAGTTTCTAGAAGGTGGGTGAGGGCTCGGTGAATTTGTTTTTTGGCCGCAGGTAGAACGGTGTTTGCAATCAGCTGAGCCTCTTCTGGGGGTAGGCCGGAGGCGGGCTTTGGAGCTGAAGTGGATGATTCCCATTGTCCATTGTGGTCGACTGTTTGGTGAGAGAGACCCAGAAAGCGGAGTCCTCCACTTTCGGGTGGGTTGTTTTGATAGAGAAGGGAGAATTCACGAGTGATTTGAAGAAGTGGTTCGAAAATGTGAGGTGAAGAGAAGTCGGGAATTTGCTCTTTGTTAAATCGGATCAATCCTCTTCCGGCGGCGCCGTGGATGGGGGAGGAAGTTTTGGCGCGAGGAATATTGAATCAGTTGCCGGATTTCATCGGAGTGATTGACCAGGTGTCCGAGAGGGGGGGGCTCGTTCAGGAGTTTTCGGAGTTTGAGGGTGAGTTCTTTTGAGAGGAGTCTGGGGTTAGGATTTCCCCAGGGGTGGAGTTGGCGAATCTTGCGAGATTTTTGAATGTGTTCGAGTTGATCGAGGGGGGCGGTTTCTGGGAAGTGGAGATTGTGTTGATGAAGGCGGCTGATGGTTTCGGGGTCTGGGGTTTGTCGTAGGAGAACGAGGTCGTCAGAGGTTGGCGCTGATAGCGCGAAGGCTGGTTCCAGATCGGTGATGAGTTTGGTGAGGTGGCGAGGGGGAGTCCAGCCTGGGTTGAGGGATGATTCGACTTCGGGGTTGAACCAATAGAGGTCGGGTGAGCGGCCTCGGGATGCTTGGTATTGTTTGAGGGAGGTGATGAAGTGGTCGTCGAGTCCAGCTTTACGGCGTCCTTCTTCGTTGAATGGGACAAGGCCTTTGGCTCTGATGGGGGAGACGGGAAAATGG
>JAHDGN010000148.1 GCA_020627645.1 Akkermansiaceae bacterium | reverse complement strand
CCTCCCCCTTCCAACCAGCATTACATTTCTCATACGCTCAGCGCATCGAAACCCGACCCACCCCTCTCCTCCAATCGAAACTCCCTAGCCAAGCCATAAAAAATCTCCAGCTCCTCTTCCCTTTCACCAAAAAAATCGAGTAACGCACCCTCCCAATTCAACAACGCGACCCTTCCACCACTTCCATACAAATAACAACTCCACCCAAAAATGATCCCCAAACCAAACAAGGTCATTCCCAATTCAATCTCATTCGGACCAATCAAATGGCCTGGCTTTTCAATCAACCAACTGTCTTCTCCTGAACCTTTTCGAATCCCCTGAATGGCAATCATCTCACTCTCACGATAGGTGCTCCAATCCGTAAAATGAATCATCAGCTCCTCACCATCAAAAATAACCTCAAAAAACCCCCGCAATAAACCCTGCACACTCCCCCAGTCCTCAGGCAGCGCAAACTGCAAAAAATGCTTTCCCCATCCACTTCGATACGGATCCAACAAAAAGCCCCTCTCAGCCACCCAGTCTCCAACCTCTTGATCAGTCAAAAATTTCATCCCCATTCGACGAGGAAAGACCTAACCTCTCCAACCCCGCCACATCCCCTTCCCCTCATCTCCAAAAGTTACCTGATCCCACTGAATCTTCTCCTTCTCGAAAACAAATTTCCCATCAAATTCCACCCCTTTCAGAGCCTCCCCCAACCAATAAACATCATCCTCCCACATTTTCTCAAAAGGGATCTCATCAATCTCACACCAATAAGGAATCGCTTCATCCGTCGCTGTCGGCTCCCCCTCGAATTTTGTTGCTGTGAAAACATGACAATGAATATCCGGGATATCCGACATCGCAAACCACAACTCCCCACGCTTCACTGGATCCAAGCACGTGATATGTAACTCCTCCTGACACTCCCTCACCACACATTCCTCCGGAGTCTCACCTGGATCAATCTTCCCCCCAGGACCATTAATCTTCCCCTCGCCAATCCCCCGTAACTTCTTGATCAAAAGAACTCGAGTCCCCTGAACCACGAACATTAACGTCGCATGAATCTCAGGCTCCCAAGTCGCCCAATCAGGAAGATCCCGTCTAGGAAGACTGGCTGGCATAAGCTTCAACTGAATCGCAGGTGCACACAAGATTTCGATCCCCATGCACATTGTCCACCCGACCAACAACGGGCCAGAATTTATGGCGTCGAAGCCTCTCAACAGGAAAAGCCGCTTGCTCACGCGAATACGGGTGGCTCCAATCGGTAGCCATCACCATTGCCGCCGTATGAGGCGCATTCTTCAAAGGATTGTCCTCACGATCAATCGTCCCCGACTCAATCGCATCAATCTCCTCTCGAATCGCTAACATCGCATCACAAAAACGATCTAACTCTTCCTTCGACTCCGACTCCGTCGGTTCAATCATCAAGGTTCCCGCTACCGGCCAACTCATCGTCGGAGCATGGAAACCAAAGTCAATCAACCGCTTGGCCACATCCTCCACAGAGATCCCAGCCCGAGCAGCCAATGGCCGAATATCGATAATGCACTCATGGGCCACCAACCCATCCCGCCCCGTATACAAGATCGGGAAGGCTCCCTTCAATCTCTGCGCCATGTAATTGGCATTCAAGATCGCCACTCCCGTCGCCTCCTTCAACCCCTCGGCACCCATCATCGCGATATACATCCAAGAAATCACATTAATCGAGGCACTCCCATAAGGCGCCGCACAAACCGCATTATCCTTGGAGTCCAAAACCCCATGACCTGGCAAAAACTTCACCAAATGATCCGCCACCCCAATCGGACCAACTCCAGGACCTCCCCCACCATGAGGAATACAAAAAGTCTTATGCAAATTCAAATGACACACATCGGCTCCAATGAGCCCTGGATTTGTCAATCCGACCTGCGCGTTCATATTGGCCCCGTCCATGTAGACCTGACCTCCAGCCTCATGAATTTCCGCACAAATTTCCTCAATCCCTTCCTCAAAAACCCCATGCGTCGATGGATAAGTCACCATCAAAGCACCCACGTTTTCCCGATGCTCCTCAATCTTCGCCGTGAGATCCCCACGGTCGATATTCCCCTCATCATCACAAGCCACACCGACCACTTTAAAACCTGTCATCACTGCCGACGCCGGGTTCGTCCCGTGAGCAGAAACCGGAATCAAACAGACATCCCGATTCTCATCCCCACGATCCAAATGATAAGAGCGAATCGCCAACAGTCCTGCATACTCACCCTGTGATCCAGCATTAGGCTGCAACGACACTGCCGCAAATCCCGTGATCTTCGCCAACCAATCCGACAGTTCATCAAGCATCTGCCGATACCCCACACTAAATTCCTGCGGCACGAACGGATGCATCAAAGAAACCTCAGGCCAACTCACCGGCATCATCTCTGCTGCCGCATTCAGCTTCATCGTACAGGAACCCAACGGAATCATCGATTCATTCAACGCCAAATCCCGAGCCTCCAAACGATGCAAATAACGCATCATCTCAGTTTCACTCCGGTAAGAATGAAATGCATCCTGCTCCAAATAGCCACTCTCTCGAGGAAGTAAAACCTCATCAATCTCTGTCCCCAATTCTACCCCAAACAACTTTGCCACCGCCCGGGCATCGTCCTCAGTTGTCGTTTCATCGAACGAAATACCAACTCGACCATTCCCGAAATCCCTCAAATGATAACCCGCTTCCTCAGCCCGAGAAATAACTCCCTCAGCACCATCCACCACCACCGTGTCAAAGTAAGTCGAATTCACCACGTTTGGCAGAACCTTCGCCAATCGAGAAGTCAGGCCATAAACCTTTTCCCCAATCTCCCTCAACCCATCCGGTCCATGATAAACCGCATACATCGAAGCCATCACCGCCAATAAAACTTGAGCCGTACAAATATTCGATGTCGCCTTATCTCGTCGAATATGTTGCTCACGAGTCTGAAGCGACAACCGATAAGCTGGGTTCCCTTGAGAATCCAATGATACCCCAATCAATCGCCCCGGAATCTTCCGTTTCAACTGATCCACACAAGCAATAAACGCAGCATGTGGCCCCCCAAAACCAAGTGGAACTCCAAATCGCTGACTCGATCCCACCACGATATCAGCTCCCATCGCCCCGGGCTCCTTCAAAAGAGTCAACGCCAACAAATCAGCAGCAACCGTCAGCAAACCTTTTTCTGCATGAACCTTTTCAGCAAAGGCCGTGAAATCTCGTACATTCCCAAGAGTCGATGGATACTGAACCAACGCTCCAAAAAAACCTTCCTTCGCCTCGAATTCCTCTATTTTTCCAACCACGACCTCAACCCCCAAAGGCTCAGCTCTTGTCACCACCACATCAATCGTTTGAGGATGACACTCCTCATCAACCCAAAACACCGAACCTTTCGGATTCTGAGTCAAAGCCAGACTCATCGCCTCCGCCGCCGCAGTCCCCTCATCAAGCAAGGAAGCATTCGCCACATCCATGCCGGTCAAATCAACGACCATCGTTTGGAAATTCAACAAGGCCTCCAAACGCCCTTGCGAGATTTCCGGTTGGTAGGGCGTGTAGGCCGTATACCAACCAGGATTTTCCAAAATATTCCGCTGGATCACCGGCGGAACAATCGTCCCCGAATACCCCTGACCAATCAAAGGCTTCAGCAATCGATTTTTTGAGAAAGTCTCTTTCAATGCCGCCAAAGCTTCCGATTCAGAAAGTGGCTCCGGCAAATCCGGCCCCTCATTCCACTGAATCTCAGAAGGAACAACACATTCCGTAAGAGCCTCCAGGCTCTCATACCCAATGGCCTCCAAAAGATCCCGTCGGGAATTCCCCTGCGGCCCAATATGGCGATTCGAAAAAGACTGACTCATCGAGGTAAATTTTTAGGAAACCATCCCACTGTAGGATCCCGCATCCATCAATTCATTGACCTGGTCGGTATCCGTCACCTTCATTTTGAAAATCCAACCACCATTGTAAGGATCACTATTCACCTTAGACGGATCAGTCACCAAGTCAGTATTGATCTCTACAATTTCTCCAGCGATGGGAGCATAGATATCACTCGCCGCCTTAACGCTCTCAACCACAGCGCAGGCTTTCCCTTTCTCAACGTCTCCCATATCCGGAAGCTCAACAAAAACAACATCGCTCAACTCCTCCTGAGCATGGTCCGTAATTCCAACGGTCGCGATATCTCCTTCAAGGCGGACCCACTCGTGGTCCCGTGTGTAATGTAAATCAGCTGGTGCAGTCATATGATAGATCAGATACGTAGTGCTTCTTATTTTCGATAGAAAGGCTTTTTCACCACTTTCGCAGCAATCTTTCGCCCCCGAACCTCGATATAGACCGAAGAACCCACTTTCACCCGGTCAACCGGCAAATAGGCCAAACCAATCCCTTCTCCCAAACTCGGAGAAAGTCCACCCGAAGTCAGCACGCTCAATGGATGACCCTCGGCATCTAAAACAGGATATCCCGGCCTTGGAGGAGCCCCCTTTGCTTGCAACTGAATCGCCATCAACCTTTCCTTCACCCCCTCCTCTTTCTGCTTCCGCAAGACCGAACCTCCAACAAAATCACCCTTATCTAAGGCCACAAAGAATCCCAACCCAGCCTCCAACGGCGTTCTCTCTGTTGTCAAATCACTCCCGTTCAATGGATAACACATCTCCAACCTCAAACTATCTCTCGCACCTAACCCACAAGGAACCACCTTCTCATCCATCAACTTCTCCCACCACCCCTCAACTTCACCAACCGGGCAAAATAATTCAAACCCATCTTCTCCCGTATACCCGGTCCGGCAAATCAACAGCCGGTTCCCCTCGTGCTGAATATCATCTACGCCATTTCGAGAAGGCAACGTGCGACCATCCGTGATCGCTGAATAAACCTCTGGAGACCGCTGCCCTTGCACCGCCAAGCCCGCCCAATCATCACTCACGTTGACCATTTCGACCCCATCCTCAAGCCTTCCCTCCAACCACGCCACATCAACATCAATACACGCTGCATTGATCACCAAAAGATAACTCCCCTCCTGCAAACGATACAAAATCAAATCATCAATCACTCCACCCTGCTCATTGAGCATAAAGGTGTAGTGAGCCTCCCCATCCCCCAAACCAGCAACATCACCCGTCAATAGTCCATTCAACCAAACCTCCGCCTTCGCCCCACTCACAAAGACCTGGCCCATGTGCGAAATATCAAAAACTCCACAATCATCCCTCACCGCCGCATGCTCCGTCATAATCGACTCATACATCACCGGCATCTCCCAGCCAGCAAACCCAACCATACGACCGCCCAACTCCCGATGCTTCGCATCCAACGGCGACAAATTCATGTTCTTGGTCACGGCCGCAATGTGTGAGCAGTAACCGAACTTGTCAACGTGCCACTTTGCACCAATATTCTCCCCGATGGGGCTCAATTCCACTCTCGAATCCAAATTCTCGCGCTTTGCCTTCCCTGGCCTGCTAAAAGTAATCGTTCTAATCCAATGCGTCGTCTTTCTTCTGATCCTGGCTAACCCTAAGATTGTCGAATATTTCACCATCGATCGAGCAGCCCTCGAAGAAGGCCAATATTGGAGACTCATTTCATGGATCTTTTTCCCATTTGTCGCACCGTCCACTGGTGGATTTGGTCTCCTGAATGCCTTCTTCATGCTCATCGTGACCAGAATTGCCTTCCTCATCAGTGATTCTCTTGAAAATGCTTGGGGCGATGTTCGGACAAGCTTCTATCTCTACGGAACCCTCGTTTGCCAAATACTCGTCCTCTGGTTTTTCCCCGAGCTAAACTCCTGCTCGCAATATTTCTACCTAGCTGTCTTTTTCATCTTCGCCTCTCTCTTCCCCCATTTCACCTTTCTCCTTTTCTTCGTCCTTCCGGTCAAGGTCTGGATTTTTGCCGCCATCACCGGAGGCATGCTCCTAGTTTTTTCAATCGCAGATCCCAAGTTCTTTCTCATCCACCTTCTCGCCTTCCTACCCTATCTAATCTGGGCGATCCCTCGGCTCCGACACTGGGGCAAAATCAGACGCCAAGTCTCCGCTCGCCGCACCGACTACCAATCAAAATCCAGATCCCTCTCCGGGCAAGCCCTCCACCGATGCGCCGTTTGCGGAAGAACCGAAATCTCACACCCCGATCTCGGCTTCAGAGTGGCGGCTGATGGAGAAGAATATTGTCTCGACCATCTCGATGCAGATGGCAAACCTATCAAGGAATGAGCGATCTTCAGTTTTCACCACGGCCCACCAAAAAGGAGCTCGATGAAACAAATCTCCTTTGTCCCAAATTTGATGACCACGGCCTAATCGCCGCCATGGCCATCGACAAGGACACCAACGAGCCGCTCATGCTCGCCTACATGAACGAGGAATCACTCAAGCTAACGATCGAAAAAGGCGAAGCTGTTTACTACTCGCGATCCCGACAAGAAATCTGGCACAAGGGCGCCACCTCAGGACACACTCAAACAATCCACGAAATCCGAACCGACTGCGATCAAGATGCCCTCATCCTGATCGTCACTCAAAAAGGAGCCGGTGCCTGCCACACCGGCCGCAAATCCTGCTTCTACCGCTCGATCAAATTCCCCCCACAATCCCCAGTCGACCTCCATTTCGTCGATGACGAAAAAACCTTCGACCCTGACAAGGTCTACGGGAAATAGTCCGACAATTATCCCAGCCCCAGATCGACCACCAAACCCGCAGAATCCTCGAATCTACCAACGTATCCAGAACTCTGCCTAACCAACATCCTCACCACTGTCCGAACTTCTCCGCGAGACCAATTTTTCAAACTTTTTGCTTTCGCCCGAACCCCAATCTCCACCAAGTCTCGGACGGTCCACCACCGCCAATTCAGACTCCTTTCATTAACAATTTTAGTCACTCTACAAAAGCGTCTCCATGCTAAACTTCCCAGAGGCTTTTGAAATAAGTGCCCTATTCTTGAATTCACACGGATAGCCGATCGATTCCCCCCTAAAAACGTCTCCAAACTCTTTCTCAGATCATAAAATTCCTTTTGACTCAAACAAGGCCGAGTCACCCTTACTGCTCTCACCTCATTGCAAACGAGCTCAACCAACTGCCCAACAGTCAGCACGTCAGCCAAGATCCCAGGCTCAAGAGAAAGTCCAAAAACTTCCTCAATATCCAAGATCAACTCCACCCCATCTAATCCCATCCCCGAACTATCAAGAACTGATAAGCCTAATACTGCCCCTCCAAAAGCCCTCTTAGCTGACCTTGAAAGGCCATCAAATCCTCTTCTGTCGGACGATAACCCGCCTCATCAGGATCGATCGAAGGCCTCCCCATCTGATCAATCATCCAAGTCCCCTTCATCCCATCCGTAAACGTCACCTTCCCACTCACCATCGCTCCTGGGCGAGCCACCTGATCTAACGTCGCCGTCACATTGGCATCCCCCAGAGGTGCCTGAGGAATCTCGGCATCCGCTTCAGAGGGATACGAAGATTGATCCTCTACCTGCTCCGGAACCTGAGTTGTATCTAACTCCGCATCCACCTTCACCTCCTTCTCCTCTGGAACAAACTCCAAA
>JAHDGN010000579.1 GCA_020627645.1 Akkermansiaceae bacterium | reverse complement strand
TCAATTCCTAAAAAGCCAAACCGACACCTCCAAATGCCCTTTCCGCTCCGTCATCGTATTTGAAGAGCTACCCCGCCTCTTTGGAGTCGTTGCAGAACGCAAAGCCATTTCCTGGCTTCGAAAAAGAAGCTCAAACCGAATGAAGCCAAATCAAACCGACCTCTCATTCGACGACCCTGACCTAGCTCTTCCCTCACCTGAGAACGATTTCTCAGGTGACCCTCTCGCCAACATCACCTTTGACAAAATTCGAGCAAATCACCACGACACACTAACGACATTCGAGTGGCACCTCATCGAAACCCTTTTTGTAGACGGCACCAGCACCAGAGATCAACTGGTCCTTGAAACTTGGGTCCTTGAAGGACTGAAAATAGATCCCACATCCTCCCGATCAACCAAACTCAGGAGACTAAATCATCTCCTAACCAACAGTCTCGCTCGACTCGGAAAAAGCATCCAGGGCACCGACCTCTAACAAATTCAAAAAAAACTGACCGTCTCACCCCACAACTGCGATCAAATCCCCATAGCATGCACAACGAACTAAAACCCACCCAGACAACCGAGGCCTTTGATTTCATCAATGAATCTCGTCAACCGGCAGAAGCACTTGACGCTCTCAATTCTCTAACCCAAGACCAAGAAGACAAAATTACCATTCCTCCAATCCCAGATGAAATTCGAGACCAATGGGACGATCGATACAAGGAATCACCCCTCCCCAACAAACCAAAGGCCAAACCCTCGCTTCAAAAAAAATTCAATCGTCCCTTCTTTTGGGGAGCATTAGCATTTAGCGCCCTGATGATTGCAGTTGTGGTCCACCACATATCACAATCAACAACCGATCCAATTTCTCCACCCATCGCAATGAGAGGGAACGACGAATTTACCCCACAGAAGGACAGCTTCATTGTTTATATCCACTCTGAAACCATCCCTTACGCTTCCTTTGCCGCCACTCGTCAAGAAGGAACCACCCTTCCTGCTGACAACTTAAACGACGCCCTTGTTGTCCTCAAAGAAAGAGATCTTGAGTCAGCGATCATCATAGACGGAACCAAAGGAACAATCACCCCGTGGAACGGCAACTTACTCGATGACATTCTACTCTTTGAGAACAATGATTCGTTTGATGAATATGATCTGAGCGACCATCTTGACCGCTTCTTAAACCAATCAAAATAAAGATCCCCGCCGCAAGCAGCGGGGTATTTAGAAGAGTTCCAGCTGTC
>JAHDGN010000147.1 GCA_020627645.1 Akkermansiaceae bacterium | reverse complement strand
CTGAAATGCAATGATCTGAGGCGAACTCAAACTGATTCATGAAATATCCGGGCTATAGCTCCATGCCTCAGTTGAAGCCGAACGAAGCACTAGGCGAGTTGGCGAGCTTCTTGAGGTTTGTGAATTTGGTCGTAAATTTTTTGGTATTCTTGAACCACGCGTGTGTCTGAGAAGTTGATTTTTGATTCTTTCATGACGCGGGAGATTTGGGGGTTCTTTTCTTGGATGGGGAGTTGGTGGAAATGGAGTGCTTGGTCGATGGCCCAGCGGAACGCGTCGGGGTTGAAGTGGTGGAAGAGAAAGCCGTTACCCGTGTTGTTGTTGGTGTCCATTTGGGTGATGGTGTCTTTTAGGCCGCCGGTGGCGTGGGCGATGGGGAGGGATCCATAGCGGGCTCCGATCATTTGAGGGAGGCCACATGGTTCGAACGACGAGGGCATGAGGACAAAATCGGAACCGCCGTATCCAAGGTGGGAAAGTGATTCGGAGAACGGATGGACGGCGACGCGATCTTGGATGTTGTGGTAGGTGACGTTGCCTTGGAAGTGTTGTTGGTGTGGGCCGTCGGCAATGAGGACGATTTGAAGACCGAGGTATTCGTAGTCGTGGATCAGTTGAGGGAGAAGGTCGGCGAGGAGTTGGCAGCCTTTTTGGATGGGATCGAGGCGGGAAGGCCAGAAAAGGATGGGGGCCGAAGGGTCGTCACGAAGGAGGAGTCGTTGTTGAAGGTCTCGTTTGAGGAGTGGTTTGATGGTGTTTTGATTTGATGGGGTGAATTTATGGGGGAGATGTTGATCAAGTTGTGGGTTGAATGAGGGGTCGGGTGCGTTGACGATGCCGGAGGCTGCACCGGCTTCACGTTTATGGTAGAGGAGGTGGCTGATGTGTGGCGGGATGGATTCGTGATGGCCGGAAGCGACTTCGTTCAAAAAGGTCGGGCTGACGACGTTGACGTGATCAGCAGTCATGATGCCGCTGGCCAGGAGGTCGATCGGATTCGTCCAGTAGGATTCGTCGAATGATTCGGGATAGCGGGAAAAATAAAGAAGGTCCCAGAAGTCGCCTGCGGGGATTCCGGAGTTTTCGAGCTGGGCAAGGGTGGCTTCTTGGGTGTGGATGTTGTGGATGGTGAAGACGGTGGGAATACCGAGTTTTTTGGCTTCGGCAGGGATGAGGCCGGTCATCCAGTCGTTGCAGTGAATGATATCGGGTTGAACACGGGGGATGATGTGGTTGATGAGATCGCGTTGGAAGGCGAGGGCGGACATAAGGAGGTCATCTTTACAGGCTTGGTAGACCCCACCTCGGCGGTAGAATTTACAATCTTCAGCGAGGTGGATTCGTTTGCCGACTGAGATGCGGTTGCGTTTTCCGGGGTGAGTGGGTGAGTTTCCGCCTTGAAAGAGGTTCCGATAATGAGGGATTGCGAGATGGATGTCTTTTTTCGTTGAGGATAGACCGTGGACGAGAAGTGCGGAAACGTCGGCGAGGCCGCCGGCTTTTGCTCGTAGTCGCTCGGCATCTTTGGAGAGTTTTTTTGAGACATAGGAAATTTCTGGCGTGATCAGGAGGATGCGGGGGTTATCCGAGCTCCCTTTAGGTGTATCTTGTGTTGTGTGCATGCGTACCAGTTTCTCTGTTCTGGAGGTTTAGGACTTCGATTCTGTTAGAAAAAAATCCTATTTCTAACGCTCTTTTACGATTGTCTTGGAAAAATGGAAATTTCTTTCTGAGAAATTTGAGTGAAGTGATTTGACTCAAAGCACGAGGTGTGCCGAGTTTTTGAGTTTGTCCGAGGGTATTTTGGAAGATCTATATTAGGGAAATCACCTTTTGGATTTCGGGATCTATTGGAGTGGTGATTTTGAGATCTTTTTGGGTGACAGGGTGTGTTAACGTTAACGCGAGTTCGGAAGCTTGCAGAAGCATGCGAGTGCCAATCCCGAGTCTTTTGCCGATGCGGTGGCAGTCATCTTCTTCAAGATATCTAAAATCGCCGACGATGGGGTAGCCGGTTGTGAGAAGGTGTTTGCGAATTTGGTGAAATCTGCCCGTGATTGGGATGGCTTGGATGAGGGAAAGTTGGTTTGGGAGGGTTTTGAGTCGAGAGAACTTGGTGTGAGCATTTTTGGAGGGGGCTTCAGGTGTTTTTTGGAGCGGGATGTGACATTCCCAATCATTAAGAGTGGGGTGACCGTGGACGACCGCTAGGTATTTTTTTTGAATTTCTCTTTTTTCGAAGGCCTTCCGAAGTTTTTTAGCGGTATTGGAGTCTTTGGCGAAGAGAACGAGACCAGAAGTGGGTTGATCGAGTCGATGGAGGGTGTGAATTTGAATGCCGATTTGGTCGCGAACTTGTTTCATTAGGACTTGGTCATCGGGCTTTGGGTGGTCAGCGGGGTGTGTGAGAAATCCCGCTGGCTTATTGGCGGCAACAAGCCATTGGTCTTGGTAGAGGATTTCGATCCGGCTCATCGGGAGAAAGTTGGAAATACCAAGAGCGCTACGGGGTTTTTAGGCCCCGGTAGCGCTCTGGTTACCATCCACTAAGAATGTTTTGAGCTCTTGTGTTTGAGGTTCTTTTCGATCGATTACCACTCGTATTTGACCGAGAGGGTCGCGTTTCGTCCGGCTTCGTTTTGGCCGGAACCATGAATGCGATAGTCTTCGTCGTTGAGGTTTTCGAGAGCGAGGTTTAGGGAAAGTGAGTCTGAGACTTGCCATCCTGCGTAGAGGGCGGTGGTGAAATAGCTTGGAGTTCCCCCGGGTGGGATGCGTTGAGTGTCTCCGAGATCGTTGGAGGCGAGCCGGTCTGCTTCAGCGGCAGCAGTAGCTCTTGCTTCAACCCACCATTTGCGTGAGGGCGCTTGATATTTTAGGGCCAGGGAGCCTCGAAGGGGAGAGAGTCTTGATACGGGTTGCGTGACATCTGGACCGCCAAGAAATGTTGGGCGGGTTTGGTCTCCGTATTGGTAGGTGACGAATCCGGACAGGGACCAGTCGTCGGTGATGGTGTAGTTTGCTCGTCCTTCGACACCGGCAATCCAGGCTTCGGAAGCATTGGCTGAGCGTTCGGTTCCTCCTCCGTCCTCGATGCGGGCGATGAGGTCGTCAACGATGGTGTAGAACCCTGAGACTTCAAAACTGAGTCGGTCGTGATTGACGCGAGTGCCCAGCTCAAAGGTGTGGGTGGTTTCGGGGTCAAGATTCAGGGTGCCAAGCGAGTCGAGGCCTGAGCGTGAGGTGACGCTGCCGGTGAGGTCGTTGAGGTTTGGGGCTCTGAAGCCTTGGGAGTATCCACCGAAGAATGAAATTTGATCATCTAGGTTGTAGAGAAAGCGTGCGTTGAAGACGACGGAATCCCATGAGTCAGTTGCGCTGAGGGCAGGAATGTCGGTTTCGGCGTGAGTGAATCGAGCGCCAAGAATGGTGGTGAATTGTTCATTCCAGTCAGTGCGGGCTTGGGCAAAGATGCCAAGCGATTCGTAGGTGGAACCATTTGCAACCGGTGCGCGGTTAGGGTCTAGGGCTCCAGTTGAGGGGGTGAGCCGGAAACCTTCTGAAAAGACGTCATCGTGATAGTAATCGGCGCCGTAGATCAGGGTGGTCGCGGTGCCGAGGGATGTTTCGGCTTCGAAAGAGACTCCGTAGGTTTCGGTTTCAATATTTCCAAAGCGAATTTGGTCCCTGCCTGGTCGGCGGTCTTGGGTTTCGGAGTCCCATGATTTTTGGAAAGAGAAGGTGAGAGTATATTTGTCGAGGAACGACGAATATGAGGGTTCGTGTTGGAGTTTTAAGTATGAGAGGGATCGTTCTTGGTCGTAGACTCGGCTAGAGAAGGATCCCGCTGAGAGGCCTGCCCAGCCTCCAGGGTTATTGATGGTTGAGTGCACTGACATCATCTTGATTTAGATATTGGTGAGCCAGGGTGATGTAGAGGTTTTCGGCGGGAGAGAATTCGAGTTTAGCGTCGAAGTTTTGCTCGGTGTAACCAGTGCCTCTCATCCTTCCGTAAAAATCTGATTTGATATCTCCGAAGTCTTTCCAGTTGGCGCCGAGGGTGAGTCCCCATTGTTTTCCAGATCCGATTGTTTGTTGGAGGCGGGTGACGTGAGATTCGGAGTTGGAGTCGATGCGGTAGAGCAGGGCTCCTCGTTGGAAGAATCCTTGATCCTCGTCGAGGTATCCGGAAGAGGTGGTGATGGCATTGATTGTTCCGCCAAGAGCATCGGAGCCGTATTGAACAGAGCCTTGTGATTTGACGACCTCAAGTTGATTGATTCCGAAAGAATCAATGGTGTTCAGATACTGAACAGGGCCAGCTCGAAAGGTGGAGTTGTTGATTCGGATTCCGTCGACAAGGAAGAGGTTTTGGCGTCCGGTGAACCCTCGGATGAAAGGGGAGCCGTGGCCGTGGGTTGTTTTTTGGACTGAAATTCCCGGAGTGAATTGAAGGGCCTCCGGGACGGTTCGAAGTGCTCGGTCGAGAAGTTCGTCTGTGGTTAGGATATCAGTCGTGTATGGGGTCTCGGAATATCCCTCTGATGATCGAGAGGCGGTGACGATGACTTCGGGAAGAAGATCTTGAGCCTTGATGGGAAGAAGGGCAGAGAGCCCAATGGTTGAAGTTAGAATGAGTTTATTCATGTGGATGGAAATGGTTTTGTATGGATGGACGAAAAATCGGGCTCAAGCAACTTGGATTGCAAAAAAATGGCCAAATCTCCGATTTTGGATAGAAATTATCCAAAAATGATGGCAAAACTTGTTCATGGGGCGAATTTTGGGTGGAAAATGGTCACGCAGCCATGGTGGGTTGTTTCGGCGGCTTGTTTTGCCGATTGTATTGGTTGCTTTGGTGACGGCATTTGTGGCGTTTTTTCAAGCTGGTTCAGTGGAGAAGAGGCGTGATCACGAGAGATTAAAGTCGGTTGTAGAGGCGAATGGAAGGTTGATGGAGCGATTGAATCTACCGATGACGGACCGAATGAGGGAAAATTTATCGGAGATCGCTGGAGTGGTTTTTTTGTTTTGTCAGGATGGGAAGGTCATCGGTGATGAAGAGGTGATGGCTGATATCGCTCTTGATAAGGTTGGCGAAGTTGTTGAGGAGGGGGAGCATTTGGTGTTTGCGACAGAGCTCAAAGATGAAAGGTTTTTGATTGGGTATCAGCCTGTGGTTCGAAGAGCTCATTTTCCTCCGGCGGTTTTGATTGGGGTCATTGTCGCTTTGGGAACGGCATTCTTCATTTCGAGAAGCGTTGTTTTGCCGTTGGGAAAGATTGCGAAAGAGGTGAGGGAGGTTTCAAGTGGGGAAGCGTTGTTGTTGCCTCAGTCGGTTCGGGAGCGTCGTGATGAAATTGGAGTGTTAGCGAGGAGCTTGGAGGAAAATCGTGATCGTTTGATTGATGAACAAGAGAAGAGGCAGGCTGCAGAAAAAATGGCAATGTTGGGTCGGTTGACAACTTCTTTGGCTCATGAAATTAAGAATCCGGCGGCGAGTTTGATTATGCATGGCCAGACTCTTCGGAAAGTGGAAGGGAATCCAGTAGGGCGTTTGATTGAAGAAGAGGGTGAGCGAATTACCTCTCTGGTGGAGCAGTGGTTGTTTGTTGCTAAGCCTGAGGGTTTTGATGGTGGGGAATATGATCTTGTTGCTTTGTTATCTGATTTGATTGGAAAGTTGAGGCCGTTGTGTGATTTTTATCAGGTGAGTGTCGTACAATCTTTCCCGATAAATTTGGTGGTTCGGTGTGATTGGGTGCGTTTGGAGCATGTGTTTCGCAATTTGATTCAGAATGGTCTTCAGGCGATGCCTGATGGTGGGGAATTGAAAATTTTTTTGAGAGAGAGGGAGGATGAGATTGAATTTGAAGTGCGCGATCAAGGGGGTGGGTTTAGTGCAAGTGCGTTGGAGAAGTTTGGAGAAGCGTTTTATTCTGAGCGTGAGGGAGGGATGGGATTGGGTTTGACTTTGGTTAAAGAGGTGGTGGAGGCGCATGGAGGTCGAGTTGAAGCGGAGAATGCTATTGGAGGGGGAGCCGTTGTGCGTGGAGTCTTGCCAGGGTTCTGTGGAAGGGGGAGGAGTATGAATAACGGACGTTTGCTCATTGTTGAAGATAATCGTTCTTTGGGAATTGCGGTTTCAGTTTTAGCTGAGCGGTGTGGATTGGAGGTTACGGTGGTTCCTACCTTGGCGCGGGCAAGAGAGGCTTTAAGGGTTGGTAAAGGAGTGGATTTGTTGGTCTTAGATATTGGTTTGCCAGATGGTCATGGTTTGGAGTTGTTGAAGGATGGGTTGGTGGCTTCGGGGGTGCCGATTGCAGTGATGAGTGCTCATGGGGAGCTGGAGAATGCGATTGAGGCTCGCAAATTGGGAGTGAATCATTTTTTTGATAAGCCGATCGATTTTGATTTGATGGAGGGCTTTTTGAGGGAGTTCGGCAGGGCTCGAGTTGAAAAACAAAAGGCTGATTCAGAGGGGGTAGGCGTTAGCTCGGCACCGTTCATCGGGGCTTCTGCGAAAATGCGCCCTGTTTTTCAGCAAATTGCGCAGGCGTGCGCTTCGGATGTTCCGGTGGTGGTTCGGGGAGAGGTGGGGACGGGGCGAAGCCATGTTGGAAGGTTGATTCAGTCAAATACAAAGCCGGATCAGAGTGGGGAGTTTGTGGGGACAAGGCAGACTGAGGGGGGGGAATTAGGAGATTTTCTGAGAAAGTTTGTTGATGGGGTGATTTTATTGAGAAATGTGGCGGTTTTACCGCTTGATTCTCAGAAGGAATTGTTGGTTGTTTTGGATGAATTGGGCGAGAGGGCTCCGAGGTTGATGGTGACTGTTGATGAGGAGGGGTTGCATCAAGGGGTGATGCTGGGCGAGTTTCATGCTGATTTATATTACCGCCTTCAGGTGATGGAGATCCATTTACCTCCCTTGCGTGAGCGTTTAGATGATTTGGAAGCGTTGGCATCGTATTTTTTGGGAGAACTGGACACGACCATGGCGAGAGAGTTGAGCCAGGGTTTGGTTGTCATTTTGAAGGGGCACTTATGGCCGGGTAACTTGAGGGAGTTGAGAAATCTATTGAGTTATCTGCTCGTCGCTCAGTCGGGGGCTCCTGTTTTGAGTGAGGAGTTTTTGCCGGAACATTTTGGTGGTTCAGGAGAGGAGGAAAAGGTTGCGGTTGAGGAGCTGGATGTTGTGATTGAGAGATGGGTTGACGAGTATTTTGATTCAAGAGAGGAATATTCGTATCGGGATTTGATGGGGATGTTAGAGGGGAAGGTTCTTAGTCATTTGTTGAGACGTTTTGATGGGAAGCAGTCTCATTTGGCCCAGGCAATGGCTCTTAATCGTTCGACTTTAAGAAAGAAGTTGAATGATTTGCTTCGTTGAGTTTCTGCGAAAAAAAAAGCCAGGCTGGTTGGCCTGGCTTTTCATTAGATGTGCGAGTCTCGAAGAGACTTATTTCTTAAGAAGTTCGACCATTTTCTCGCCAAGCGCGAGGCCAACGTTCATGTAGGTCTGAGCATTTCCGCCGTAGTGAGAGCCAGAGTCACTTCCTTTCGAAAGTGGGTGGGTGTAAACGAATCCGAGATTTTCCCCGAGTTCGTTTTTGTATTTCC
>JAHDGN010000578.1 GCA_020627645.1 Akkermansiaceae bacterium | reverse complement strand
GATGGGGATGGGAGAGTTCAGGAGCCGGAGCGGGTAGCAATCCGGATTCCTGCGGGTGTTGATGATGGAACTAGGCTAAGATCTACCGGTAAAGGTGATGCTGGGCTGCGGGGAGGAGCGCCTGGGGATCTATACGTGTTCTTACACCTGAGGGATCACGATGTCTTTCAGCGGGAAGATGAGGATTTATTTTGTGAGGTGCCTTTGCCGTTTTCGATCGCGGCGTTGGGGGGGGAGTTAGAGGTTCCGACATTGACCGGGAGTGCGACGATGAAAATTCCGGCGGGAACTCAGGGTGGAACGACGTTTAGGTTACGCGATCGGGGGATGCCTGTCTTGTCGGGGCGCGGGCGTGGTGATCTGCATGTCGAGGTGCAGGTGGAGGTTCCGACGAAGTTGAGTTCTGATCAGAAGAAGAAGTTAGAAGCGTTTACGGAATCGATCGGGGAGAAAAATTCTCCGATGCAGGAGTCATTTTTTGAGAAAGCAAAAAGGTTTTTTGACGGGGGTGATTGATGGATCGTTTTTTTCTGCGACCGGCTGATTGGGGAGAGACGCTCTGCTTGCGGGGGGGGGAGGCGCATCATTGTGGGACAGTGATGAGAAAGGTGACGGGAGATGAAGTTGAGGTATTTGATGGGGAGGGGCGGGTGGCGAAATGTTCGGTTCAGGAGGTGAGCAAAGGTGAGGTGAGGATGAATGTTCTGGGTGAGCGACGGGCGGAGGGATTGGTTCCGGAAGTTGAGGTGGCGGTTGGGATCCCAAAGGGTAAAACTTTTGATTTGATTTTGCAGAAGGTGGTGGAGATGGGAGTTAGGAGGATTTGGCCTTTGGTGTCGGATCAGGGAAACGTGAGGATTAAGGGGGAGGATCTGGAGGGGAAGCGAGAGAAGTGGAATCGGGTGGTGTTGGAGGCGTGTAAACAGTGTGGCCAGAATTTTTTGCCTGTGGTTGAAGAGGCTCGAGAGGTGAGCGGCTTTTTGGGTGAACTTAGAGGGGGGGTAAAGTTGGTGGGGGCTTTGGTTGATCGAGCGAGGCCGATGCGGGAGTGCTTGGAGGGTGAGGAGGCTATGGATCGGGTTATTTTGGCGGTGGGCCCGGAGGGGGATTTTACTGGAGAGGAGTACGGTGCTTTTTTTGAAGCTGGCTTTCAGCCTGTCCATCTGGGTGAGTTGGTGCTGCGAACCGAAACTGCAGTGATGTCAATGGTGTCAGGAGTTAGATTTCGATTTCAAAGATA
>JAHDGN010000146.1 GCA_020627645.1 Akkermansiaceae bacterium | reverse complement strand
TATGAGGCAAATCACTGAATATCAGCAGATTAGATCAAAAGTTGACGCGAATGGTTGAAGACTTGGGAGCGCCGTTACATACGACTGACGTTATCGTTCCTGGATTTAATCGGCCGCCTTATCAGGAAGTCAATGAGGGTTTGCTAGCGACAGAAGATGCTCTCGATGGCCATGTGAGTCATCGTCAAATCGCCGGACATTTCAAGATTCTTAAGGATGACAATATGAAGACGATTACTCGTTCGGATGGCCCTCAGATTAGAAGTCTTATGGAAGATACGTCTGATCAATTGGTTGTGTATCCGTATCAGGACTCGAGTTATGGAGCCGGAAATACGATCAGTTATACCTTTGAGTGGGATGGGAATCCTGATGGGGATTTGTCCTTCATTTTAAGGGATATGCCAGAAAATCAGAGAGTTTATTTTATTGTGAAGGGCAATTTCAGCGCAGGCACTACGGTGCAAGGCTCGGATGAAGTTAGCTCGCTTGGGCAGCTCATATCTAGGAATCCAGCATTAGGGACGGCTCATTTTAGAAGCGGGACTGATATCCATGTGATGATGTCGATGACGGATCATGCTTATCATCCGCAGGTGGATGATCTTGCAACGATCAATCATCGGGTTTTTTGGGATGGGATTCGTATTCGTAGAAATGGGAGTGGGAGAGATAGCGTTGAGGGTGTTCATCATATCAATGCTGACGAATTTCGACCATTTATTGGAGAGCTTGAGCCGGATTTTGGAGCTGGTGTTGCAGATTGGAGAGAAAACCCAGTAAAATTTGTTGATCCCCTTATCAATGAAGAAGATTGGTTGGCTTATATTAATAGTTTCGACCCGATTCAATATACTTCGACCTCTCAAACTGTCGGCGACCTTTCAGGCTTATCTCGTTGGTCTGATGGAACCACCTGGACTGGTAGTAGTCCAGGTTCGGGAACAATTGTTGTGATTAAAAACGGAGAGAAGGTGGTGTTGGATCAGACAGTTCAGGTCAAGGGAGTGATTATTGCAGGCCAGGGGTCTGCTTTAATTGTGGAGGATCGTCCTGGAATCAGTCGAAAATTGACTGCTGATTACGTTCTGGCGGTGGGTGGAGGAATGTTTCAAGCGGGAACTGAATCTAATCCGCTCGATACTGATTTTACATTGGAGCTGACCGGTGATGATCCGGGGTTGATTTTGCGCGTTAGGGATATCGTGAATGGCAGTTCGAATGAGACTGTTACTTTTGCGCAGTAGTTGAGCCGTTGATCGGCTCTTCTATTGTGTAATTATTTCGAAATCGCTGTATGGTCATCGGTTTTTTGTCATCCTTTAACGATGAAATGCATTTTGGCTCTCGATCAAGGAACCTCAAGTTCTCGGGCGATTGTTTTTGACCGTGAGGGGCAAGAGCTTGGGAAAGGGCAGTACGAGATCACGCAATATTTTCCGAAGTCGGGGTGGGTTGAGCATGACGCCGAAGAGATTTGGAGAACACAGTTGCTGGCTGTTAAAGATGCGATTCGATTGGCAGGTGTTTCCTATGCAGATATTGAGGGTATCGGAATTACAAACCAACGAGAAACTGTGGTTGTTTGGGATCGAAAGAGTGGAGATTCGTTGGCGCCAGCGATTGTTTGGCAAGATCGCAGGACAGCTCGTTTCTGTCATGATGAGCGAGACAAGTGGGAAAAAATCGTAAGGGATCGAACCGGATTGTTGTTGGATCCTTATTTTTCGGGTACGAAGATTAAGTGGTTGTTAGATGAGCTTCCAGGTCTTCGGGAGAGAGCAGAGGTCGGTGAGATTGCAATTGGGACTATCGAGTCGTGGTTGGTATGGAAGCTTACAGGTGGTGATGTTCATGTGACTGACGTCAGCAATGCTAGCAGAACCATGCTGATGAATGTGGATACTCTTGAATGGGATCCTCTGTTACTAGAATGGTTGAAGATTCCGAGGAGTGTGCTCCCGAAGATTGTGAGTAACAGTGAGCAAGTTGGAACAACTAAGGTATTTGGCGGAGAGTTGCCAATTACTGGATTGGCTGGGGATCAACAAGCAGCGTTATTTGGTCAGTTGTGCTTTGAGGGTGGGATGCTGAAGACTACTTATGGAACTGGGTGTTTTCTTCTGATGCAAACAAGTCGGACTCGGATCACATCGAAGAATCGGCTGTTATCGACGGTAGCTTGGAAGCTTGGAGACTCAGATTGTCAATACGCCTTGGAAGGTTCCGTTTTTTCGGGGGGAGCGGTGGTCCAGTGGTTGAAGGAAGGTTTGGGATTGATTGAGAAACCTGTGGATATTGAGGTGTTAGCGAAGAAAGAGAAGGATCATGGCGGCGTTTATTTTGCTCCGGCGTTTACTGGCTTAGGTGCACCTCATTGGGACCCCTATGCTAGGGGAGTGATTGCTGGTTTGACACGTGGAACAACAGCCGGGCATATCGCATGGGCAGCTTTGGAGAGTATCGCGTTTCAGGTTGATGATATCGTAAGGTTGATGAAGGAGGATGCTGGTATTGATTCTTTGGAGATGCGGGTAGATGGTGGAGCTTCAGAGTCAGATCTTCTGTTGCAGATTCAAAGTGATTTTTTGGGGTGTCGAATTGTTAGAGGTGCAACGTCGGAGACGACTGCCCGGGGGGTCGCATTTTTGGCGGGACTGGCGGTTGGATTTTGGAAGGATCAATCGGAACTAGTGGAGATGTGGGAAGAGGTTGATCGTTTTGAACCTTCGATGGATTTAGATTGGTTTACTGAGCGTAGAAAAGGCTGGGAGGAAGTGGTTCGTCGGAGCATGGGTTGGGCTCGTCAGGAGGAATGAAATTGGGGGGCAAGCT
Source organism: Akkermansiaceae bacterium (assembly GCA_020627645.1). Lineage (GTDB taxonomy): Bacteria > Verrucomicrobiota > Verrucomicrobiia > Verrucomicrobiales > Akkermansiaceae > SW10. The sequence continues at coordinate 4,803 of JAHDGN010000146.1, read as the reverse complement.
ATCATATTCTGAAAGTCAAATTTATCGGATTATCGAAGAGTATTTGATAAATCCTAATATTTTTATCCTGAGAATATGCGTTGAGTCTTGATTTTTGGGAGTATGAAATCTGTTCGGGAAATGCGATAAAGATTTTCATTGCGGATATTTGTCGCATGTGCATTCTTCGCATTTGATATGAAAATGGAAAGGGTTGGTTGTCGTTTTATACACGTTTCTGCTTTGTCCTTGTTGACATGTGTCCTTTTGAAGGCTCAAACCGACCGTTATTGGTCGGGTGGAGGAACGTGGGACACGTCTACAGTTGGATGGGCCGAATTTTCTGGTGGCCCGGCTAATACGGTGTGGGGGAATGGAGACCGTGCCTACTTGGAGGGCACTGCTGGAATCGTGAATTTGCCTGGTGCAATAGCGGTGAAGGACTTGGTCATCGATACGTCGGATGAATATTCGATTGTTGGGGGAACATTAAATTTTGTGAGTGGGGGTATTTTGCGAACGATGGACAATCGATACTGGCAGACGATTACCTCGACCATTACGGGCTCTCCTACTGTAGAAACTACAGATTTTGGTAGTAGTGGTCAGTATCAAGGCTTTATCTTTGCGCCTGACGGGGGGACTCAGACATTGGGGAAAATTTTAAACCCAAACAATACGGGGAACACGGATAAAGCTGGGATTACTTTCGCGGGTTTAACGACAGGAAATACGGTGGAATCGATTAACTATGTGGGTGGAGACCGTTATGGAGATGTGATCTTTGCGTCAGGAGGGTGGAGGATTCAGGGAGATTTGAGGACAGGAACGATTAAATTTCATGGCGGGACACATTTATTGAACGGGACGGTGGATTGTGAATACCGGGGGTTTCAGTTCCGTGGAGGCACTCTTGGAGGGCGAGGACTGATCCGAGAAGATGTCAATGTTCCTGCGGGTGGTAAGATCGCTCCTGGAGATGGGCTCGGGATATTGTCTTTTGAAGGAGAGCTTGATTTGACTGCGTTAGGAAGTGGTTCTGGCCTTTTACAATATGAGCTTGGGTCTTTAAGTGGACCAAGGGATCGGATTGAAGTGACTGGAGTCATAGAAGTTGGTGAAGGGGTATTGGGCGCATCAGATTTTGATTTTTCAAATGTTGGAGGAATTGAGTCGGGGAGATATGTGCTTCTTGTCGCGTCAGAAGGAATTGTTGGAAGTTTGGACTCAGCCGATTTGGTTGCTGAAGTTGGTGGGTTTACTGGCTATTTGAAGATTGTTGGGAAAACCATTGAGTGGTCGACAGATGGTGACCTTGACGGGATGCCGGATGCGTTTGAGTTGGCAAATACGACTCCCCCTTCTGCAACATCCTTGAATCCGGAAGACGACCTTGAGAATTCGGGGGCGGGTGATGGGTTAACTAATGTGGAGGAATATTTGTATGGAACTGATCCAAACAATTCGGATTCTGATGGTGATACCTTAGAAGATGGGGCTGAGGTAGCGGGAGTGGGATCTCGGCCAGCAACAGACCCGTCGAAAGCGGATACTGATGGCGATACCCTGAGCGATCTGATTGAAACTGGAACTGGGAGGTGGGTGAGTGATGTTGATACTGGTAGCGATCCGACAAAGGCAGATACAGATGCTGATGCCTTGAATGATCAGGTGGAAACAAATACCGGCCGATACTTGAGTTTGAGTGATACAGGAACAAATCCAAATCTTTCTGATACTGATGGTGACTCGGCCGGTGATTGGTACGAGATTGTGGCAAGCGAAACTGATCCGAATCAGGTGACAGATCAGCCGAATGTGCCTTATCCGCTGCCGGCTTCTGATGGTTCTCGGGGAGCAAGTGATCGGCCAGTTCAAGTCTATATTATGTCGGGTCAATCGAATATGGTGGGGATCGGGTATGTCAATGGTGAGTTGCCTGGCTCTTTAGAAACTATCGTTAAACGGGAGGGAAAGTTTCCGAATCTTGTTGATAGCGCAAATCAGTGGTTAGTTCGAAATGACGTGATGTATCGAGGGGTTGTGACGGCGATTGGGAATGGACCGCTTACTGCTGGGCAGGGGGGGAATGCTACTCGTCTTGGCCCCGAGCTGGGTTTTGGACATATTATGGGCTGGTACCATGAAGAACCGGTGTTGCTGTTGAAAAGTTCGCAGGGAAATCGGAGCTTGTCATGGGACTTCTTGCCTCCTGGGAGCTCTCGATTTCGTAACGACCCTGATGATGGGTTTACTTATGCTGGGTACGGGGAATCTCCTCCTCGTTGGGAGACCGGGACGACGCCGACTGCTGCCGCTTGGTGCGCTGGGTTACAATATGACCAGTGTTTCCTCGATGAAGCTGACATGACTTCTTTGGCTTTGGCAAATGGGGCAGCGGGGACGAATGTCGTTGATATTTTAGACAATTTTGCGAGTGAATATCCCGAGTATGCGACCCAGGGTTTTGAGATCGCTGGTTTCGTATGGTGGCAAGGACATAAGGATGGGGGAGAACAAGGGAGTGGCGTGGCGGGGCTGGCAGCAAAACGATATGAGCAAAATCTTGGACGCCTTATTGATAGCCTGCGAGAGTATTATGGGGATCGGTATCCTGGGCGGGGTGCTGAGGATGCTCCGTTTGTGGTCGCAACAATCGGGTTTGGTGGTGGTGGGTGGGATGCAGGAAGTAGTGGGGACACCATCTGGAAAGCGCAGATGGCGGTCAGTGATTCTGCGAGATATCCTCAATATGCAGGAAACGTAGCCTCTGTTGATACGACTGCTTACTGGCGCAGTATATCGGATTCTCCTGGATCTCAGGGTTTCCACTATAATAATAATGCGGAGACTTATATGTTAGTTGGTGATGCTCTTGGTCGCGCTATGGTTGGACTGCTCGATGAAGTGACGGGTCGCTCAGGATATTCTTCATGGGCGTCTATCAATGCTCCGAATGGGTCTCCAGGTGAGGACTTTGACGGTGATGGTGTAGCCAATGGTTTAGAGTATGTGCTCGGGGGATTAGCGATCACAGATGATCTTCACAAGATTCCATTGGCGGAAATGGTTGAAGGACAAAATGTTTATCGTTTTCAGCGAGCGCATTCGTCGATTGATGGCGCTACTCAGCTCAGAATCGAAGTAAGCAATGATCTGGTAAGCTGGACTGAGGTTTACAACGTGGGGGTTGATACAGCTAGTTCTGATGCTGGTATAGAAGTCTTCAAAAATTCTCCTGCAGATGGTACTGATACGATTAGATTTTCTATTCCCAATGGTTTGGGTAAGAGGTTTGTTCGAGTTCGGGTTTCTGTGCTGGAATAGCGAGGTGTCGAGCCAGGATCAAAGGTCTTAGCTTGCAACCGATATGCCGGGGTTCGCTCGATTGAGACCAGTTGCGTTTGGTATGCTGTGTTACATAAACGCCTTGATGGCTCCTTTTTGGTTCAGATGAGTTAGTGCCATGTCGAGATCACCGTAGTGTGGGATATCGTTGCCGTAGGCATTGAGAATGGTGGTATACCAGTTTCCAAGGGTTTTGTGTCCGTCTTTTCCATAATATGGAAGGCGAATGTATTGTCCTGAAATATTGAGCTTTGAGTTCTTACCAGAAAGAACTAGGAACGGGAATTCAGTTCCGTGAGAGTGATGGGTTTCACCGCCGTCTGGGAAGTAGAAGATAGTCGTATTATCGAACATCGTTCCTGACCCTTCGGGGACCTCTTTTAGTCGGGTTACCATGGTGTTGACGACATCCATGTGATGCCGCCTGATTTTTTCTCGAACTTGATCAGCCTTGAAGGATTTAACAGATTTTCCGTGTCCTACGTCGTGTTGATTGATCGATTCTCCTTCTAGGTCGGAAACTCCAGTATAGTAGGTTCCGAGTTCATCGATGGTAAAAGCAGCAACGTTGGTCATGCCAGAAATCAAGGTGGCGAGGAGGACTTCAGTGTGTCCAATTTGGCGATCGATGGTGTTGATGTCGTCTGCAAAGTATTTGGAATCAAGAACCGGGACATGTTTTCGAATGACATCTCCCATCTTATCAAGTTTTTGATTTCGTTCGCGGATGGCGGAAATGGAGTCAGCGTAATTTTGAACTTTGTCTTTCTCGTATCCTTTGATCGTGTCTGCTAGGGATCTGTGGTTTTGTTCGGTAAATTCGAGGATCTTTCGTTCCAGTTGATATTTGATCTTTTCTTCTTTGGAGTCGGCTACCGATTTGAATAGTTTTTCGATCGCTACTTTTGGGGATCCGTATGCGTAGTTGGGTTGTCTAGGTCCTCGGGCTGAGAACCCTTTATCAATCCCATTGATATTTCCACGCAGGTTTCCTCCATCGATTGGAAAACATGCAAGTTCGATATGTTCCAGCGGTGAAGGGAAGAGGCGGGCAAGTTCAAAATCAACGGTGGCCCATTTGATGGAGCTGGGTCTTGTATTTGCTTTGTAGACTCCGAGAGGGGATTGAAACGAGTGGTGTCCCACAGTGCACATTTTTCCGGATAGGCCCTGTAGAATTGTCAGGTTATCTTTGTGTTCATTGAGGGCTTCCATCCAATCGGGAAGCTCGTGTTGCGATAGTGGGGTTCGAAATGCTTCTTTGGATTTTTCTTTTTTCTTATCGTTGTCATTTAGTGTTGGGGGGACGACAGCCCGTGGGTAGAGGCCATTCCCTTTGTGAATGAAAACGAAGCGCATAGGTGCATTACCACCGTTTGATGCAGAAAGTGAAAGTTGTGATGATAGGCCAAGGGCTCCGGCCATGGGTGTCCAAAAGTTAAGGTGATGGACAGCCCCAAGCATCGGCTAGGTCAC
>JAHDGN010000145.1 GCA_020627645.1 Akkermansiaceae bacterium | reverse complement strand
CAAAATTCCATTCACCAGCGACTGACATAAAGCATGCCAAGTATTCCCACTCACCACATGCAGAATCACTCCCGGCTCCCTCACCCTTGAATCCCATCCGACCTCCTCCTCATAAACCTTCCTCAACAACTCCTCATCTAAGCCCCCCACCCATTGCTTCCAATCCTCGGCCACGGCCAAAATCACCCCAATTCTCTCATCCAAACTCAACCTCTTCATCGACCTAACATCTCATCAACAGTTCTCGAACACCCTCGCGGCAGCGCCCCCGAATCTCGCCCCAGCAACCGAAATCTCCCTCCCTCGCCCCGCACCGCAAAGTCCTGAGTCCCAATCGCCGACACACTCCACACATTCGCCAAATCATAAACAACCACATAACCCACCTCCCCCACTTCCACTTCCTCTCCACTCACCACATCCAACACCCGTAACCGACACCAACCCGGAAATTCATGCCAACCATCACCCCCCGTCGCGTAGGCCTGGCTCGACAACTCCGTCATCCCATACTCATTCCAAATCACCCCATCACCCACCCCAAAAAATTCCCCAAGATTTCGATAAAACTCCGCCTTTTCCAACACTCGTCCCGTCCCCTTATACCCACCCGTCTCCAACAAAACAGAGCCCTCCGGCAACTTCAGCCCTGCAATAACCTCCATCAAATTCAAGAACCCCAACGCCGTTCCCATCAAAAAGACACGCTGCCCAGACTCCACTGCTCGATACAACCGACCCAATTCAAATCTCCCATTCCTCACCAAGAACCTCTCCTCCTCAAACCCACCCAAAACCCCAAACATATGTCCCAATGACGAATCACCCCTCGCTCCCGCCCAAGGTCCCACAAACAAAACTTCAAAATCTTCCAAATTCGGCAACCCACCCCGTTTCCAACCCTCCACAATCGACAAATCATACACCTCCGTCCCCCTCATCAAATGCACCCCTCTCACCTCACCCGTCGTCCCCGAAGTCAAAAATTTCCTCTTCGCCGCAGCCTCATCTCCACAAAACACCGGAAATTTCTTCATCTTAAACGCCCCCGTCGGAACCACCGGCACCTCTTCCCAACCCTTCACCCCACCAGGCACCTTCCCCAACGATTCACAAAATCTTCCAAAAGCCAAATTCCTCTCAAACTGCCACTCAAACAAATCCAAGGCCACTTCCTCAAAACCCTCACCACCAGAAACCACCACGTTCCGCACTTTTTTTAGCACATCTCCGTCGACCATAAACCTATATCCCATAAGGAATTTCGCACACTCCACCCCTTGACAAACCACCAAAACAACACGAAAAAGATTCCATAAGTATCAACAACGGTTTATCCTTAACCCAAATTAACCATAAAAGCCATGATTTCCATCAAGCAGCTCTTTCCCCTCCTCATTGCCGCCCTTTTCTTTCCCAGCTGCACCTACCCCCCTTTAGACCCATCTTCGACCGTCTCTCCTTCACCAACCATCAGAACCGCGGAGAACATAAAACTTTCTCCAGAAGAAGCACAGCTTCTCGAAGCTCGCGAAAAAGCCAACCGTGAAGCCGCTGAACGACGAGCCGCACTGAAAAAGAAAAAAGCAGCCGCTGCCGCCAAAGCAAAGGCCCGCGCTAGAGCACGTGCGAATGCTAAAAAGAAAGAAACCTCTTCTTCCTCATCCAGCTCATCATCTTCTTCGAGCTCATCCAACTCGTCATCGAGCACCCCAGAACCAAAAACCACCCCCACCCCACCCAAGAAACCGAAAAAAACTTACCGCACCGCCATCCCCATTCCTGGAAAACCAGGCTTTGTCTACAACCCATGGACCAACAAAGCCGTCGACGTCCGAGGCATCCCGTCAGGCCGTAAAGTCCGCGACCCCAACGATGGCAACCCAGACCACATCTTCCGAGTTCCTTGAAATCACTTGAAACTATAGAAAAAATCGACCCCAATTTCTTCTCTCTTCAGAAGAACTCGCATAGCAGACCCTTATTTGTGTGGTGACCAAGGTGCACCTGCTGTGTCCCCAACACCCCTGATATCGATTCCCTTCTCAAGGCCCGATTTTTCCATATCAAACCACCAAAAACAGTGGTTGAGCAGTTTTTAGACAAGCTCTAAGCGAACTCGATCTCAGAGGGCCTTCAACCCAAACTCCTTCAATCTTCAATCTTGAATCTTCAATCTTGAATCCCGATTCTCCCCCCGTGCGAACCATCACCGTCCTCGGCCCAGGCCTCCTCGGAGGATCCATCGCCCTCGCCACCAAAAACACCCCCTATCAAACCACCCTCTGGGGCCGCTCGCACGAACACATCCAACACGCTCTCAATCTTGGCCTCACCGCTACCACCGACCTCCCTCAGGCGCTCTCTCAACCCGACCTCATCATTCTCGCCGTCCCCGTCGGCGCCTTCCCCCAACTCCTCCCACAAATTAAAACTCTCATCACTCCAGAGACCCTGGTTACCGATGTCACCAGCATCAAAACCCTCCCCCACCAACTCGCCTCACACCACCAACTTCCCTTCATCGGAAGCCACCCCATGGCCGGATCCGAACAAACCGGCCTCCACGCCGCTCGACCCGATCTCTTCAAAGACGCCGCCTGCGCCCTTACCAACGATCAAAACCTCCCCACCTCTCAGCTCCAAGAACTCGAAAAATTCTGGCAACACCTCGGCTGCCAAACCCACCAACTCACCGCTTCTCAGCACGACATCACTGTCGCCCACATCAGCCACCTTCCCCACGCCATGGCCTGCCTCACCGCCCACACCGCCCTCCAAAATCCCGACCATTCCCAACTCGCCGGCCCCGGCTTCCACGACACCACTCGCATCGCCTCCGGCGACCCTGCCATGTGGGCCGAAATCATGACCGAAAACCGACACCCCCTCATTCAAGCCCTCCAACACACCCGCACCCATCTCGACCTCCTCATCTCACACCTCGAAAAAAACGACCCAAAAAGCCTCCAAACTCTTCTTGCTCAAATAAAGACCCAAAAAGACACTCCCCACCAACCACCCGCATGAGCAAAACCTATCAAGTCAAACCAATCTCCCGTCTCCAGGGCCAAATCACCGTCCCCGGAGACAAATCAATCTCCCACCGAGCCGCCATCTTCGCCGGCCTCTCCAATGGCTCCTGCCACATTACCAACTTTCTCCCCTCAGAGGACTGCCTCAACACCCTCAACGCAATGAAACAACTCGGTGCCCACTTCGACATCACCGATGGCACCCACTCTCACCCCACCGGACTCACCATCCACGGCACCAATCAACAATTCACGCCTCCCACCTCCCACCTTGACTGCGGTAACTCCGGCACTGGCATGCGACTCCTCGCCGGACTCCTCGCCGCCCAACCCTTCACCTCCACCCTCATCGGAGACCAATCACTCTCCTATCGCCCCATGGGCCGCATCATCACCCCGCTCGAACAAATGGGTGCACAAATCGACAGCAAAGGCACCCAACCTGGATGCGCTCCCCTCCAAATCACCGGAACCACCCTCCAACCCATCAACTACGAACTCCCCGTCGCCTCCGCCCAAGTCAAAAGCGCCGTCCTCATCGCCGGACTCCTCACCCACGGCACCACCACCGTCATCCAACCCGCCACCACCCGAGATCATACCGAAAGACTCCTCCAGCACTTCGGCGTCGACATCACCACTAACAACAACCACATCTCTCTCAACGGCCCTCAAACCCTCCACTCATCCGACCTCACCATCCCCGGAGACATCTCCAGCGCCGCCTTCTGGATCACCGCCGCCGCCGCCCTCCCCGGATCAAAACTCACCATCAAAAACCTCGGCCTCAACCCCACCCGAGACGCCATCATCACTGTCCTCCAAAGAATGGGCGCCAACATCCAAATCAACCCGGCCACTGGCAATCAAGCCGAACCCCTCGGAGACATCACCATCCAAGGATCCCAACTGACCGGAACCGAACTCCTCCCCCACGAAATCCCAAACCTTATCGACGAAATCCCCATCCTCGCCCTCGCTGGCACCCTTGCCTCCGGTACCACCACCATCCGAAATGCACGAGAACTCCGCGTCAAAGAAACCGACCGCATCGACACCACCGTCAAAAACCTCAACGCCTTCGGCGCCCAAATCGAAGAACACGAAGACGGAATGACCATCATCGGAAACCAAACACTCACCGGAGCGACCGTCGATTCACACGGTGACCATCGCATCGCCATGACCTCAGCCATCGCTGGACTCGTCGCTCAATCCGGAGAAACCACCGTCACCAATACCGAATGTGTTCAAACCTCATACCCCACGTTCCAACAACACCTCACCCAACTCAGCTCCATCCCAGCATGACAGACGAAATAAAAACCCATCGAGCCATCGCCATCGATGGACCCGCCGCATCCGGCAAATCCACGATCGCCAAAAAACTCGCCCAACATCTTGGCCTCATCATGGTCAACTCAGGCGCCATGTACCGCGCTGTCACCCACCAAATCCTCGAAGAAAAAATCGATCCCACCAACCACCCAGCTGTGATTCAAGCCCTCACTGACATGGAACTCGTTGGAGGCATCGATCCAGAAACCTCCACCTCCACCATCTCCATCAACGGACAACTCCTCACCCACCAACTTCGCACCCAGCAAGTCAATCAGCACGTCTCACCCGTTGCCACCATTCCAGAAGTTCGACAATGCCTTGTCGACATGCAACGGGCTTACCTCCAACATCATGACCTCGTCATGGAAGGCCGCGATATCGGCACTGTCGTTTTCCCAGAAACCCCCTACAAAATCTACATCAACGCCTCCGAGGAAATCCGTGCCGCTCGACGCTCCAAAGATGGTGAATCAGACGCCGTCGCCAAACGAGACCAACAAGACTCCTCTCGCAAAAGCTCCCCCCTCAAAATCGCTGACGGCGCCACCGTCATCGACTCCTCGAACCTCACTGTCGAACAAACACTCGAAGCCACCCTCCAAGCCCTCCAACAACAAGGATGGGAATCACCCCCCTTCTCAACCGAAAGCCCCATTTCCAATCTTAACTCTTAATTCACAAACCTGAAATCATGAGGACTCCCTACTGGCTCGGCTACACCCTCTTCAAATCCGCCGCCCGATCCTTCTTCAACTACCGCGTGATCGGACAAGAAAAACTCATCCAACAAGGCCCCGTCCTCATTGCCGCCAACCACGAAAGTTTCCTAGACCCCCCCCTGGTAGGCATTGCCTACGATGACGACGTCTACTACCTCGCCCGTAAAACCCTCTTCCGCGGACCCGGAAAACTCATTTACCCCGCCTGGAACTCCATCCCCATCGACCAAGAATCTCCCGACATGTCCTCCCTCAAAAATATCATTCAAATCATTAAAAGCGGAGAACGTGTCATCGTATTTCCAGAAGGCTCTCGTACCCTCGACGGAGAAATCCAACCAGGTCTGCCCGGGGTCGGACTCATCGCCGCCAAGTCAAAAGCCATCATCCAACCCATTCGCATCTTTGGCGCCTACGATGCCCTCCCACGCGGAAAAGCCCTTCCTCGAATGAACTCCGTCACCATCGTCGTCGGAGACCCCATCGAACTCACTCCCGAAGAAAAAAAAGCCAAAGGCCGAGAACAATACCAAGCGATCTCCGACCGCATCATGTCAACCATCGCCCAGATTCAGCTCCCCTAAACGACAGGATTTAAAAATCTTGGGGCCCCAATTCGTCCCAAGATCTACCAAAATCACAAAACACCGATCCCGTTCATCAAATTTTGAACGTCTCTACCCCAATCGTGCCTCAAGGGAAGGAACCAAAGACGAACCAAGCTTGAACCTTCACGAGAAACAACAAATACTTCTCATGCATCAACTGAAAGCACCTCCCTTCCATGGACCTTCAAATTCAATGCCCCAAATGCTTTAAGCGCTTCACCGTACACCAAGATATCACCGGCAAAACTGTCGAATGCGGCGCTTGTAATCACAGATTCAAGGTCCAGACCGATAACCTCATCACCGAAAAACCCAAGTTCTACCCCGGAGAACAACGACAAAACGACTTTCTGGACCGCATCGGCAGAGCACAAGTCAGTGATGACACCAACCAAAAATCCACCCCTCAAACTCACGTCCAAGCCATCATGCCCTCCTCCCCAGGGCAAAAATTTGCCCTCGCCGCCGGCCTAGGTCTCCTCTCCGTCTTCACCCTTGCCTTCTACTTCGGCACCAACAAAAACCAAATCTTCCAAGACATCCCCCTTGAAAAACGATATATCCTAGGCGGATTTGTCGCCCTCCTCGGATCTAGCCTCATCATCTTCGGTGCCAAAAATTGGCGAATCCGAGCCATTCTTCTCTCCCTCGTCGCTGTCTCGGGAATCGGAGCCCTCGTCCACTTCAGACCCGTCCACGTCACTCCCACCGACAAAGGCACCTCCTTCACCAGAAACAAAAACACAGATCAAGAACCCAAAATTGCCAAACTCTCCAACCTCGAAATCCGTAACAAAGTCGGATACGAAGGCCTTGCCCGAATCCGAGCCAAGCCCGAAACCAAAAATGCAGCCGACACCACCGGCATTTTCATCGAAGGACTCCGTGGATCCAAATTAATCGAAACCAAACAATACCTCACCAAAGAACTCTTCCTTCCCCCGAACGAATCTCTTCACGACTATCGACGCAACAACGAGCGAGACAGCTTCATCATCGTCTCAGGCATCCCAATCGACTTCGACAACCTCGTCAGAATCTGCGAAAAACTCGGCACCACCACCAACTATCCCGACCTCAGGATCATCGACCTAAAACTCCACTCCAGCAGACCCGCGACCGCTGGAAACGAGGAACACGAAACCCTCAACAACCCCGATGCCACCGGATTCTTTGCCGCAAACCTCGCCGAACTTGACTCCGTAAACAAAGAACGTGTCTCCAAAGCCATCTCCCGCCTGGCTAACCTCCCTCCCGAAACCAATCTCCGACACCAAGAAAAAATCGCCGAAAAACTCAGCGAAGTTCTCACCAATGAAAACAACCCCTCCATCCTCTCCGAAATCGGCTTCGCTCTCGCCGTCTGGGTGAAAAACGACCCAGTCATCGTCAGCCAAGTCTCAACAAAAATTTCCTCCCGAATCGAAAAGAACCAGCCCATCCCAGACTCCTTAGTCGAATTTCTTGCCTCCTCAGACGACCCCTCAGCTCCCGAAATTGTCGACACCCTCTGGAAAAAGGACCCCATTCAATGGTCAGCCCAATACTCCCTTTTAGGAAAAAGAGGTGAACCTCAACTCATCAAACACCTCGACAAATCCCCACTCAACCTCAAACGAGCAGCCGTCTCCATTCTCTCAAAAACCGGCACCAAAGAGACCCTCCCCGCCCTCAACAAACTTAAAAACACCGACGACTCCGAGCTCAAAGAACTCGTCAACCGAGCCATCACAAACATCAACGCTCGGTAACAAATCCTCTACCCCCAAATCAAAAAATGACATGAAAATGAAAATTCATGTCACAAAACCCCCGTCATCGGTCAATACCTGACGTGAACCGATCACAAATGGCATCTCAAAACACCCCCTCACCTCGAGAAATCTTTACCCAACTCACCCACGAGCACCACCACATGGCGCTCACCTACGCCCGC
>JAHDGN010000577.1 GCA_020627645.1 Akkermansiaceae bacterium | reverse complement strand
CCCCCCCGCCGGCTCATGTGCCGGAAATGGAGGCTGTGTGGAGAAAGAGAGTTGAGGAAATTTTGGAAGAGGAGGGTGGTTTAGAGAGAATGGTGTCGAAATATGGGGTGCCGGCGGGCAACGAGGTATTTCGGAAGGCGATTGCTAAGCTGTTTCGGGAGGAATTTGGGTGGGATTTGACGGAGGATAATGTGGCGATCACGATGGGTGGTCAGACGGCGTTTTTCTTCTTGTTCAATGCTTTAGCAGGGAGTTTTGAGGATGGTTCTCGTAAGAAGGTGATGCTGCCTTTGCTGCCAGAATATATTGGGTATGCGAATCAGTCGGTCGGCTCGGATTTTTTTGAAGCGGTGCCTCCGAGGATTGAAAAAATTGGGGAGCATGAGTTCAAGTATCGGGTGGATTTCGATGCGGTGGATCCTGGGGATGATATCGCAGCGATTTGTGTGTCTCGGCCGACGAACCCGTCGGGGAATGTGTTGACGGATGGAGAGATCGAGAAATTGAGAGAAATCACGAAGCGGAAGGGGATTCCGTTGATCATCGATAATGCCTATGGGGCTCCGTTTCCGAATATCATCTTTTCTGATATCACTCCGGTGTGGGATGAGGACATGATTTTGACCTTAAGTTTGTCCAAAATTGGTTTGCCCGCAACCAGGACTGGAATTGTGATTGGGAGTCAGGAGGTTTGTGATGCGGTGTCGTCGATGACTTCGATTGTGGGTTTGTCTAACGCGAATGTTGGGCAAGAGATTATGCTTCCGTTGATTGAGTCTGGGGAGATTTTATCACTGAGCAAGAATGTGGTGCGGCCGTTTTACGAGGAGAAATCGAAACAGGCACAGGGGTGGTTTGGGGAGTTTTTCGATGATGAGATTCCTTATTACGTGCATAAGAGTGAGGGGGCGTTGTTTTTGTGGGTGTGGTTTGAGGATTTGCCGATTACTTCGAGAGAGTTGTATGAGCGTTTGAAGGAGAGGGATGTTTTGGTGATTCCGAGTGAATTTTTCTTCTTTGGTTTGCCAGAAGGGACCGATTGGAAGCACACTCGAGAATGCATTCGGGTCAATTATACGATGGAGGAGGAGATGGTGAGGGAGGGGATTCGTATGATTGCGGAGGAGGTGAGCAAGTGTTACGCCGAGAGGGGCTAGGAAGGGGGCGAGTGTGGTTCGGTTAGGGGCCAGGTTGTTGGTCCTATGGCCAATCTTGCTCTGTGGGGAATATGCGTCAGGGCCTTTG
>JAHDGN010000144.1 GCA_020627645.1 Akkermansiaceae bacterium | reverse complement strand
CCACCTGTAGCTGTCAGAACCCAATTCCACCCACAGATTCTGCGGAGGAGGCAGATTTTATAACCAACGATCAGCAAAATCCAGATAATACCCCCAATCCTCCTGTGTCATATCATGCTTCCCTTGTCTCAAATGATATCCCATCCGCCCCTCACCAACCCTTCTCCCTGGCTCAGGCCACTTCTCGACCCCAATCACCTCCCCACCAAATAAATCATAAACGACTTTTGCCTTCTGCCATGATAGAAATTCCCCCTTCGGGTCGGCCCACAGGTCCTGAGTCGCACTCGCTACATAGACCGGCCTCGGAGCCATCAAAGCAATCAGTTGATGCTGGTCAACCGGAAGCTCTCCCTCGTTTTTGGAAAACTCTTTGAACCCCTCACAAAACCAATGCGGAAAACGACTTGTAATCCGCTCGACCGTCTCACCATAGATTCTTCGACTCAATGCCGCTCCACCACAACCCGAATTATTCGAGATCGCCATCGCAAAACGCTGATCTAACGCACCTGCCCACAACGCCGTCTTTCCCAATCTTGAATGACCAACCACCGCAATCCGTGTCTCATCAACCTCATCAATTTGACCCAAGGCATCCAAAAGGCGACTTAACCCCCAAGCCCATCCAGCAATCGTACCCCAACTCTCCTTTCCTCGCTGTCCCTCATCCAACACATGGACTCCATTTTGAAAGCCATCATCAAAATCAGGATCCAAATCCCATCGACATGCCGTTGCCAACGCATATCCACGCTCAATCAACTTCTTGGCTGACCACCTTAAGGCCCTCTTCCCTCTCGATTCTTCAATCAACTTCTTCCGCTTCTCATCAATTTTTCCGCCGATGACATATCCCCGATTCGTTACCACAGCTTTATCACCATCCACCGTATGATTACCCAAGAAGTTCAATCCTAAAAAACCCGGAACTCTGCCTTTGCGATTCTTGGGAACATAAACCAACATCCTCACTTTCACCTTGCCCCCAATAGTCACCAGATACTGTCTCCTCACCGCAATCCCTCCAAAAACTCCCACTCTCTCCTCTTCAATCTCTATCTGAACGCCTGCGTCCACCCCTTTGGGAACTCGTCCATAAACGTATTTGCGAAACATTTCCAAAGTCCCCGCCCTCCCAAAATTTTCCCAATCCCTGTGATCTCGAACCATCCGACCACCAACCTCCAAGGCATTAGGCAAAGAATACTCAGGAACCTTTGCTTCATCATAGTTGGGGACAAACTTCTGAGCTTTCCCCAAATGACAAACCAATCCCACCAAGCAACAAATCATCCAGTGATCCATTCTCTTCATACCCTTCGAGAAAGAGCAATGTTTCTGCCCCTGGGCTAACTCCCCAAAACCATGATCTAATGCCCCCCATCCAAAACGATTTACTCGAACTTCTGATTAGGAAAATCCTTTGGCACCGGAATCGTCACCTTCCCCGTCGCAGCCCACTCTGTCCCACGTTGGAAAGTGGTCACAAAACTCCCCTCTTTCATCTGCTTAACGTGATGACCAATCACCGTGTGAAAAATTCTCCCCTTTCCATAACTAATAGCCATCAAAACCGGCTCATGCCTCCCAGTTCCTTTCTTTTCTTTCGAAGAGTAAGCAGATGCTAAAATTTCAATATTCTCGGCTGGTCCCCTCAACTTGTCATACAATTCATCAGGACCATGCTTAAAGGTCTCAGGAAGCCCCTTCATCACAGGATGCTCCTTCTTTCGAACAACAACATCAAACTCGTGTTGAGGCCCGTGAGATCCACCTCGCCCTTTCGACTCATCACGGACAACCTCCCCTTTGTCATTAATATACAGATAGGGACCACTCTTCTCATTTCGACCACCCCAACCTCCGACACCAGTCATCTTGTTATACTCCACCCAATTCGGCCAACAGTTATTCGCCGCGTGATACGTCACCATCCCACCACCCTCAGCCATATATTTCTCAAACGCCTTTTTCGTAGTCTCCGGCCATTCTGGTGCACCATACCCCTCATTCATGACAATGACATCATAACTCTGAAAGTCCGGCTTGTAGGTCCCATCCGCGCAAGCCTCCTTGGAAGACCTAGAATGTGCCACCTTAAAGATCGGGAGTTTCTCCAAAATCTCTTTCATCACCGGGGTTGTTTCCTGATACTTGTGAGCACCCTGCGGACCATCCAAAATCAATACCTTAATCTGCTCAGCCTCTTCTTCCGCCAGTACCACTCCACCAAAGCCAACCAAAGCAGCCGCTCCTATAAAAAATCGTCGTTTCATCCCGGAAAGTCTTACCATCTCCCCCCTACCCCAAGTAAAGCTCTGTTCTTCCACTAATTTTTAACCAAACAAATACCATCCGATTGGGTGAACCTGTGCCTACGCCACTCCCGATCCTCAATAATCACCGCAGACAATAGAAATCACTCCCCCAAAACTAAGAGCTCATCCTACTCCGATAACCCAACATCGGACGCACAATTTTGAATTGGACGCTGGAAAACGACATAAAATGAAGGATAATCGAACCCATGAGCCGCAAACGCCTCATCCTCCTCGGCTTTCTACCCATTCTCTTCGTTTCTATCTTCATCGTCGGAGTTCTACTCCTTGGCCATCTGCCAGGGTTTGCAGGAGAAGTCTTTGCCAAATTCGCTGGCTTCATGTTCACCCCATTTTTTCTCGAAGGAACCTTCATCTGCCTGGGCACATTCCTAGTCTTTTGGATCAATCACCTTCGTGGAAAATATGAAGGCGACGACTTCGTAGAAATCGAAATCAAAGAAGACCCCAAACAAAACAACTCATGAACCTTGCCGACCTTCGCGAAAATTACACTAAAGGAGGAATCCGAATCGTCCAAATGGACCCCGATCCCCTCGCTCAGCTTCAAGCCTGGATTGAGACTGCGCACAATGCGAACATCCCAGATGCTAACGCCATGAATCTTGCGACTGCCAACTCAGAGGGCATCGTTTCTTCTCGAACCGTACTCCTGAAAGGGATCGTCGATCAACGCCTTCAATTTTTCACCAACTACCAATCCCAAAAGGCCAACGACCTCTCGCAAAATCCAAATGCTGCCCTGACCTTCCTCTGGAAAGAACTCGAACGACAAATCTGTATTCGCGGGACCGTCGAAAAAACTTCAAGAAAAACCTCCGAAGAATACTTTGCCTCGAGACCATACGAATCTCAAATCGGAGCCTGGGTCTCAGAAAAACAATCAGGCCGAATTGGAGTTCGAGCCCTCCTCGAAAAAAAAGGTGCAGATACAAAAAAACAGTTCCCCGAAAACCAATCCGTTCCTTGCCCCGAATTTTGGGGAGGCTACCAACTTTCGCCAACGCACATCGAATTCTGGCAGGGACGTGAAGGCCGACTTCACGACCGCCTCTGTTATCGCCTCATCCAAGAAAAATGGGTCATCGAACGACTGAGCCCCTAGCACCTACTACCACTTCTAATTTCAAAACAAATCATTCCACCGTTTTGAAACTAGATGCAGAATGATCCCTACCTCTGAATCACCCTCAATCGGTAGAACAACTTTTCTCCCGAATCGGCATCTATCGTCACCTCACGTGTCTCAATATTATCAGCATCGTTAATCTCTATCCCTTGAACCTGACTATCACCACCCGCCAGCTCCCAACGAATCATATCCCGGCTCACTTCCGGCACCAAAACTAAATCATCCGCTTCAATATTCCTAGGATAGCTAAACACCGTCGCCCCATCCTTCTCGACAACCTTAGGCCCAAAATGACGATCCAACCTTCGTGGGTGTGTTCCCAACGCTCGTTCCAGAATATTGGGCCAAAGATCCCCATCAGGATCAGCAAACTGGTCTAAAGTCCCCCCTGTCAGCCCCATATCCGAAGCCCATGAAGAAAAAGTCGGAGAAGAAACCACACCTAGCGGATCAACCAGGTTTGCTCCGCTTCCATCAAAATAGACATCATCAATATAGAAATCACCGACATCATTAAACTTATTAAACATCAACGTCGTGATCGTTCCAACCTGTGCTGAAGTTCTAAACTGCTTCTTGACAAGACGCCTCGTCCGATAGTCTGGATCATCATCAGACTGCATAAACCACCTTAACACATCCGGATTTCCGTCCCGACGGTTCGTAATCACCCACCAGACCTTATACCAAACATTCCGATTGAGGTTCGTTACATTATTCGGGGCACCCTCCACCATCAAACCAGCTCCGGACTCTCGAATTCTATTCGGGAATAATGACGATCCATACAAACCACTCGCAAGAGTACTCACACCCGCAGCCGCATTTGGATCACCACCACCAGAAACCTTCATCCTGAAGAACACAGTACCAATACTAGCCTGCTCAATCGACAAAGCCTGCTTGAAAACCAAGGCCTGATTTCCGTTCGCCGAGATTTCATCAAGACTCAAGACCTGATTCCCAGAAAGCCCCGGCTCCGAAATCGTCAGCGCTCGCGTCGTCGTCGCTTTTGCACTATGAACTTGCCACCCATTTCGACCGACGATTGAGGCATTGGCCGTATAATTTTCAAAGTCATCCACCAACTCAAATCCACCAATCTCAATCGGAGGACTCACCACTTCTCCCTCAGAATCATCAATCTGCAATAAATACGAAATCAACTGATTAATCTCCAAACCTCCCAAAGTCGATATCCGGCCATGACGATCATTCTGATTCCTCGTCACCAAGACATCACGCAATGTCGCAGCCGATCCGTTGTGCAAATACGGCGCCGTGTTCCACAAGCCCCTCAAAGTAGGCGTATCAATCCCCGAAAGACGACCTCCTAACCGACCTCCTGAGCTCGAACTAAGAGTCCCGACATCGCGCAAACGAGGCCCAAAATTACTATCAGTAAATGCCTCCCCCGAATGACATGACTGACAGTTCAATCGTTTGAAAATTTCACGCCCAGCACGACCATCTGCTGTTAGTTGGCCGCTCGAGGAACGATGCGGCGATGCCCCAACCGAGTCTAACGACCGCACATAGGCAGCCAAGGCATCCAAATCAGAACTCACACCCGCCTTACGGTCGCCAAGGGTCAAGCTCCGCGTTCCCGCATTGAACTGAGCATCTGACATCAACCCCTCACCCTTAAAATGCTCACGGATATCATTCTCAAAATCTTGGATCTCATCAAAATTACCACTCCAATGAACCATTCCATGCCCCATTCCTCGACGACCTCTGAGATCAGTTGTATTTCTCAAACCTTCGCCTCGATCCGTAAAATCCCACACCCGATTATCAGTACCTCCATCCTGATGGCAACTTGCACACGAAATATATCCATCCAACGAAAGTCTTGGATCCTCAGCATTGTAGAAGAGCTGCTTTCCTCGGAGCACCTGATTCGACAAACTCTCTGAGCTTACCGTAGAAATCGTTCGAATCGGCACCAACCCCTTCCCCTCCCTAACAAAGCCCCTCGCATCATAGACCGTCACCGAGCGATCCATAAAGTTCTTAGCCACCAAACGGTCATTCGATGCCACATACCACACATCCTGTGGTGCCTTCCCCGCCAACCATCGATTCGCTTCACTCAAATCTAAGGCATCGACCGCCTGCAACTTGTCATTTGCCTGCATTGCCACAAACATAAAGTCTCCTAAAGGCGAAAACGTAATACCCATCGGATTGTTACTATTATCCAAATCCATCCGCCTTCCAATTTCCTCTGAATTTGTTGTCAGATTAATATACGAGACGATCGAACGAACCGTATTCTCATGATTCAAAGCCAAACCATCTCGAAATCCCCCACGGTCCGTATTGGCCTTCTGAGAAGACACCCAAGCGCCCTGCCCGTCAGGGGAAATCGCAATCGCTGTCAAATAATTTGGAACACCCCGCCCACCATTG
Source organism: Akkermansiaceae bacterium (assembly GCA_020627645.1). GTDB lineage: Bacteria > Verrucomicrobiota > Verrucomicrobiia > Verrucomicrobiales > Akkermansiaceae > SW10. The sequence goes on along the minus strand of JAHDGN010000144.1, from coordinate 1,779 downwards.
GCATGATCAGAAGACGTATCTTTCGCTAACCGAATTCTTCGCCTGAAGATGGTCGCAGTCGAATTCAACTCGTAAACCTCGCCATGGCCCACCGGTGAAAGAAACCTAGTCACAAAAACCCGACTACCATCACCCGAAACCGCAATCGCTCTCGGGCTCGGCCCTACCGTTAAAGTATTGACGACTGAACGAGCAACCGAATCCACTCTCAATACCTTTCCTGATCCCTGCAGCGAAATATAACCAAAACGTCCAGCAGGCGAAAATACGACCCCATAAGGACGATCTCCATAGCCTAACTGAATCGAACGAATCAACGAACCATTTGAAGAGTTAATAATATCAATCCGATCATCATCAAAACAAGTCACCCAAGCCTCACCATTACTAGCAACTGCGACATTTCGAGGATCACCTCCCACAGGACGCTCAAACTCCTTTCGCAAAGTTCCAGTGTGAACCGAGGCAACCGTATTATTGTCCGGATTCACAACCAACACCCGATTCGATCCCACCTGAGCCACCATCCCACTCCTCGTTGGCTGCGACGAGCCAGGGACACTCCGCACCACTGTCACCGAAGACGTGCCTGCCGATTGTTGCCCAGAGCTATCCCTCACCTGAACCGTGACTCCAAAGTGATTCGCTGTTCGATAGACATGCGCAAATCGATTAGAACTCTGCCAAGACCGAAATCCAGATCCATCACCTGGATCTAATCGATAGAGCAACGACTGACCATCAGGATCACTCGCTGAAACTGTTAACGTGACCGCTCCCCCCACAAGCGCAGGATAACGCGAAGGCGTAATCCCTGAAACAACGGGAGGACTTCCAATATCAGGTCGCTTGTCAAATAGCGTTCTCACCTCAGCCAAACCCAAAGCACGGTCCAAAACCTGCATATCATCAATCGATCCACGAAAACGAACCACCGGCCCCAAAGGCCCATCAAAGCTCCCCGCCTCCGACCCCACACCCACAAATCCAAAACGCCTCGCCCCCGACCCAAACGTAGCCCCAACCCCCGTTCTCGTCGCATCTAACTGCCCATCGATATAGATTCTCATCTGCTGCCTCGCCCCATCAAAAACCCCAACCACATGATGCCACCGCCCATCACTCACAACTCGATTGGAAGAAAAATCCTGCTGACCATTGGCCGTCATCACATGCCAACCAATTCGCCCAGCGGCAATCCCATCGGTTCCGATCGAAAGCCTCCAATACTCATTCCGATCAAAACTCGCGATCACCTGCCCCGTCGCCACATCCGACTTCACCCAGCAACTCACCGAAGCTGCTCGTAGATCTGAACTCTGATAACTGAGATCTCTCACCGCCACATAATCGTTGGTCCCATCAAACGAAAGAGAACGAGACCCCACCGCCGCATCAGTAGAAAATGCAGTCGATCCAAAATTCCTCAATGTTCCATTTCCCCCGCCTCCGAACTGATTCACCACATCTCCATCAAAGTCATAATGGAACACCACCGGGTCAGGAACACCCCCTCCAGTCCCTCCGCCCGTGATGGTTGGCCCAGTCGAAAAACGATACCGAAACTCATTGATCCCATTTCCAGCAATATCCTTTATTCCTCCAGCCGGTAAAAAAACCTCATAAGTCGTATTATCAGCCAACAAACTCCTCGGCGAAAAATTGATGATATCCTTATCAGTATAGGTCAAAATTCCAGGAATCGGATTTCCTCCAATTGGCCGAACGATAAATGTACTCTCATTAATTGTTAATGGATCAATAGTTTCAGGAATAACC